>DUIP01000051.1 GCA_013330285.1 Candidatus Poseidoniaceae archaeon | reverse complement strand
GTGGGGCTGAGAAGGTAAGCTCGGCCTTCGCTCGGTGAACCGGGGTACATCACTGTTTCACCGCCAGATACGATGGCGCTGGACCATTGGTTCATGCCTGTAGGTGAGACTTCGATGTTGAAACTCATGGTGTCGATCGTGTCAACGTTGTCATCGGCATCGCCCTTTGCGAGAATGTTGAATTGTGTGCCCCGTGCGATGATGTTGTCGCCTTCGACTTGAGCCTTCTTAGCGAGTGGCGGACGGTCGTGGTCGAGTTCAGTTTGAGCTACGTTGTTTGCACTGAGCGTCTCATCAACAAGACCGGTCAATTTGACGCCAAAGGTAGTTTTCCAGGCATTGGTTGGGAGGGATGAAGTATCGAAGGAGACCGATGCTGTTTGGGATGCACCAATGTTCAGGTTGTTGAGGGACTTCGTATCGATGGCAATTTCGTTGATACCATTCTTGTAAAAGAATTCAATGTTGCCTCCAGCGCTGTAGTCAAGGTCTCCAATGTTGCGGATGGTGGTGTCAAGGGTGACTGTGTCACCGATCACATAGGCAGATCCACCGTTGGGGTTGGTCACTGTAAGGCCAGACGGTGCGAGGTCCATCTTTGGTCCCATGGTCGAGTCAACGGCATGGTAGACGTGAGGGCTTGAACCACCAACGCTGACTTGGTTGCCGCTGATGAGGGCAGCAAGCACGATGGCGTTTGAAGTGCCGCCTTGAATCAAGCTTGTAGGAACGGTCGTCCATGAAAGCGATTGTTGAGACGAAGAAGGTGAGATACTTGCGAACGCAGAGCCGGACCCGCCGCTTGAGGTCTTGTAGGTGTCACCTGCAGTCAACCAGCCCATCCAGCAATTGTAGCCGTGAGCAAGTGAACTTCCACTGCTCGAATAGGTGTATGTGGTGCATTCCTCTTCGACAATTGCGGCGTAGAGTTTCATGTTCGATGCTGCGGTTCCAGAGCCTGTGTACTTGTATGAGATGTCGATGTCAAAGGTGCCGCCATTTGGGGAAATGGCTGCGGACATACTGTAATCGTTGACGGTGGAGTGCATGCCGCCACCACTGGAGAATTCGTTGTCGTAGGTGTCGTAGTTTGAACCAGATCCAGAAACTCGCCTGTCGGTTCGGTCGCCGAAGTAGGCATCAGGTGCACCGCCACTGGGCCACTGCCACTGGTAAGGAGCGACGTTTCCAGCACGAGCACTGTTGGTTTGGCCGTAGGATTGTGACATGTATGTGAGGTACACATATTCGTCAGGGAAATCGGTTTTGAGTTGGTGGTGGGATGCTGAGCCGCCGCCTGCTTTGTAGCAGTGAGGGCAGTTGTCAGATGAGATGTATTGGGCGAAGACAACGTGGCCTGGAGAGGTGGCTGCACTGTAGACAACAGGCTCTTCTTCCAGCGTTTTTTCAACTTCCAATGGGTTCATGTCTGCGGTAAATCCAGCGAGGACACTACCGACAAAAATCGTGACAATCGTTAGGGCGAGAAGGCGGGTGGACATCTTCATACCCTCCAAAGATACTGGATGGTATTTATACCAACCCCTCCCACGACTATTGATTATTAAGAGCATACTGCGGACAAATGGTATAAAAATTCAAATTTAAATAAAAAAACCCGATTAATAAAATTCCCATTTGGTGACAAAGAGTTGAAGCCGGAAAGCAACTCGGCGCATCATGGACAACGACAAGTGGGCCGTTTTGGTCGAACCCGAAGGTAAAGTTCACGTCGTTGAAATGACGGAGGGTGTGAAGAAAGTCAAGGGCTTAGGTGTCTTTGATGCTGTCGAGACCATTGCAGGCGTTCCCTATGGCTCCATCATCTCCATCGGCCAAAAGCAATTGAGGAGGATGCCACCCCGTCTTCCCGAACTTTCCAAAGGTATGGTGCGTCGAGCCCAAACGATCAGCGCAAAAGATGCCGGTTTCTTTGTCTCCATGCTTGGTATCGGTTCAGGTGACGCCATCCTCGAAGCTGGTCTGGGTTCCGCAGGACTTTCTATGCATATCGCAAGAGCGCTTGGCGCATCAGGCCTCCACGTCACTGTTGAACCACGTTCCGAACACGCAGATGTCGGCCTCAAGAACATGTTAAGGGCGCAACAAAGTTGGTCTGAATTTCCTAAGCACTGTCATATTGAAGGCGCCATCGAAGATGTTGTTTCACAGATCAAAGAACATGCTGCAACCTTTGACGGTATCATTCTCGATTTACCTCAGCATCCATCTGCCATTGCTGCTGTCGCGCCTCTTCTTGCTGTTGGAGGAAGGATCGCTTGCTATTGTCCAGTTACCAGTCAAGTTGAACTGGCATGGGAGGCGTGTGAGGATGCCGGACTTGATGTGGAATGGGCCGGAGAACTCATGCAACGGCAATGGGGTAAGGCATCAAAAGGTGGCATGCGACCGGTCAACGGACCATTTGGCCACACAGCATTTCTCTTGGTAGCCCAGAGAACCACAACTGAGTGAAGGGTCACTCGACCACACGAATCATTGTCTGACACTTTGGACATGTGAAGCGGAATGGTGCTTCACTGCCTCGAGGGACGCCAAGTCGAGCATCACACGATGGACATGTCACCTTTCCGTTTTCCATTCGACATTCATTGAAACCAAGCGGAGTTTCTTCTTCGGTTTCTTCTTCGAGAACCTCCTCGGCTTGGTCTTCCACAACAGCTTGTTCGGTGTTCCCCTTACGATTTCGTCGTGCGTAGATGATTGACAGAAGCAGGATGGCAAACGCCCAACCACCAAGCATAGCGTTCAATGTCGTGTTCTGATCAAGTTGGATGCCGAGTGGCAGTGTCACGCCTTGTGGTGGTGCTGCAGGGCCTGATATACTGACGCTAAACATGTCGGATTCTTCTGATCCAGTGGTTGTGTCAATTTGGTAGGTGGCCTTGAGGATGAGGTTTGCCGTTTCATCAGCTTCAATGTTTGAAGTCAATGTGAGCATAAATTCAACCGTGGCGAACGGTGCAAGTTCGAAGGTGTTGACCGATTGATTATCCAAAAGTCGTACCCATTGTTCAATCACCATTCCCGTTCCTTCCCCGTTGTAGCTCAACAGCCCACTGACCTGGGTGTTGGCAAGGTTTGTGACTGTGACGACAACGCTTGTGCCTCCTGAATATGGGATGGTGTATGAGGTGGAATCTGTCGTAATATCGAGGACATTGCCGTTGGAGAAGGTCGGTTCTACGGTGTAAATTTCAGTGTAAGTTTGAACATAATCGGTCCGTGATGTGCTGCTCACACGGAAATCAAGATTGGCTAAACCAGATTGGGCGCTCTCGTCGATTGTGCACAACCATGGTACGGCTGGTGATGAGGCGCCTGCCTCCAATTCGAAGAGGGTCGTAACTCCACAATCCATGCCAACAGTTGTCAGTAAGAGTTTGTCAAAAGCAGTCCCTGTGTTCTTGACGACCACTGTGCCTTGGATCGCAGCACCTGGCTGTGCTTCATCATCGTCGGCGTTCACAGTAATTTCTGCGCCTGCGACTTGAGGCCGTACGGTGATGTTGAGATGATCTGTCTTTGAAGGATCGTTGCTTGAAGCAGCGTGAAGTGCTACAGTCAATCCATTTGTTGTGGCCCCAGTAGCCACTTCACGAACGCCGAGTTGAACCGTTGTTGTTTCTCCAGCGTTAAGCGATACCGAGGTTGTGGAGAGCGTGTAGGCGAACCAACCTGCTTCCGAGTCGTCGATGATACTGAGCTGGAATACATCACTTGAGGTGCCGTAGTTGGTCACATCAATGTTCATTGTTGCATTGTTTGAAGGTCCTGCGACAATTTGACTTCCCGTACTGGAAAGAAGAACATCAAATCGGTCTTGAATTTGCAACTCGACTTCTTCCTGTGCCGATGCTCCAGTACCTGTGAAACCAAATTCGAGTGCGTGGCTTCCAGGATTGGCGTTTGTATCAAGCGTGAGGTTCACGTGAACATGTGTTGTTTCACCAACCGCTAGAATCAGCGATGAGTGGCTTATTTCTGCTTGGGCGGATGCAGGTAGGCCAGTGAGTGATGCCATGAGAATAACTTCTCTTGTACCGGTGTTGGCAAGAGCGAAACTGGTCGAAGTTGTCGTTCCAGGTTGCATCACAATTCGTCCGTCGATTGGCCCGTCAAGTGTAATTTGGGAGATAGCAAGAACATCGATGTTCACTGAAGACGTGCTTGTTTGACCGCTCCTTGAGACACTGAAGTTTTGCAGATAGGTGCCGACGCTCCCTTCATCAGCGGTCGTTTCGATGTCCCATGTTCCGCTTTCCCCTGCCACAATAACGATGTCAGTAGGCGAAACGATCGTCGTGCTCAGTCCATCCGTTGAATCAACTTGGAGGTTGAATGTCCGGTCCTCACTGCCATTATTGTGCAGCCTCATGGTATAGATTGATGGCGTTCCTGGTTCCACTTCGACAGTGCTTGTCGTTGCGACCAGTTCGAAGTCAACGAATTCGTCAACATCGATTGTGAATGAGCCCGAACCGGCAACAATGGTTTGGGTCCCTTCTTCTGTTGAACCTTCGAAATGGAACGTACACGCATCAGCAATGGTTGCTGTCGCAGGTATGTCAACTTGAATTGTCACCTCAATTGTTGCATCGGGTAAAAGTCCCATGCTTGACGCATCTGGCAGTCCGAATGAACACACTCCACTCAGCGCTTCAACGCTCCAGTCGAAATCAGATTCAGCATTTCCTGTGTTGGTTACAGACACTGTTGTGTTGGTGGTTTGACCTGGGATGAAGTCTGAATCTTGATCAAGGAAGGCAATGCTTAGGCTGTGGTCTTGTGCCACGTGGACCACAAATACAGTTGACGTGCTTGTGTTGCCTTGAGTTGAACCTGCAAACAATCTGAATCCGTAGTAATCTGGCGTCACATCAGCAGGGACCGTGACTTCAAGAGTGGCTTGTTGGGACGAGCCAGCTGCCATGTTCGTGATTTGGTCATCGCTCCATTGCACATTCCATCCTGATGGAATCCCACCGCCAAGACCGCGTGAACTCGAGGATGCAGTGATGGTTGATGACCATGGGTAATCGAGATGTGAGGTTTCGTTGAACACGGTCGCAGCCGCTGCTTCTTGCAGTTGTAATTTGACAGTGCTGCTCAATCCAACAGTGTCATTCGAGCCGACGGGGGACTCTCCGGTCATCGTAGCGTAGAGCACGCAAGCAGCAAGGTAACTTCCTGACAATGATGGGTGGCTTCCATCACTCGTGTACAAATCGTAAAACAGATTACCGCTCAATGAAGCATTGATTCCCGATGCCATCACGTCATCGTGGATGTGTTGGAAGGCTAGACCAACTGGAGCAACCCATACGGTCGAACCAGCTGCAGTCATGTTGTCTCGGTAATCGATATACCCCTGCTCCAATCGCTCTTGCATGACGGTGAAGTTCGAGTACAAGATTGGATTGGTTGGGTCGCCATTTCGACGGCCCCATGTCATGAAGAGCACGGCTTCAGATCCCTCGTCATCGATAGCATTGCCGAACCCAACAGCACCATCCTTGCTGTCGATCCAGTAGGTGTTGTTTCGATAGAAGCCAGGCACTTGACTTTGGTCTTGTAACACGACGTAGTCCCAATCAATATTTGGATTTCGAAGTGTGGTGTTTGAAGCGTGCATCGAGGTATTAGCGTCGTCCCAATGCTCTGCAAGTCTCTTCCCTCCTGGAGCGATTGCATCTACATTGACCAC
>DUIP01000219.1 GCA_013330285.1 Candidatus Poseidoniaceae archaeon | reverse complement strand
TGGACACCATGATTGACAAGATGAACGGGCAATTGGATTTAGGTCATAGGCTCAGGGCTGTTGATGTTCGAACCGTGGCATCGAGTGTGGTGCGATCTCACTTCTTACCGGATCTGCGCGGAAATATGAACGCCTATGCGAGGCAAAAAGTGCGGTGCCTCAAGTGCGCCCACTCCTACCGCAGAATGCCGATTGCAGGGGCTTGCATCCAACCAAAGAAATCTTCAGGCCAGGGGCTGGCAAGCGTGGGTGTCGCTAAATCAGAAGGTGGATTGTGTGGCGGAAACCTCGCCCTCACAGTCTCCGAAGGTGCTGTACGTAAATACATCAAAGTCACAAAGCACGTTATGGCAACCTATGGGGTCGACACATACACCAAGCAAAACGTCGAATGGCTGGCTGACAGCGTTGATTCCCTGTTCAACAACGACCGAGCCAAACAACTCTCGCTGAGTGACTTCCTGTGATCAAGCGACTGGAGAGGGGGCCGAAGCGTTGACTGCTTCGGAAACTCCTGCTGAATAGCGAGCAAAGTTTTCGTTAAACATGGTGGCGAGTTTGTCAGCTGTTGCGTCGAATTCCGCCTTGTTATCCCACGTGCTCCGTGGTTGGAGAACTTCTGCTGGGACATCCGGGCATTCCATAGGCACTTCAAATCCGAATCGCTCGTCTTGGACGTAATCCACTGCGTCAAGGGCGCCATCCAATGCTGCGTTCAACATGGCTCTGGTATGGCGTATTTTCATGCGACTTCCCACGCCATATGCTCCACCGGACCAGCCGGTATTGATGAGCCATGCTGTGGCGCCATGCTCGGCCATTTTTGATGAAAGAAGGTCGGCGTAAACGCCTGGGTGCATGGGCATGAATGGTTCGCCGAAGCAAGCGGAGAATGTGGCTTGGGGTTCCTTGACACCGATTTCTGTGCCGGCGACCTTGGCCGTGTAACCTGAGATGAAGTGGTAGGCGGCTTGTTCTGGCGTGAGGCGAGAAATTGGCGGCAACACTCCAAACGCATCACACGTGAGGAAAATCACATTCTGGGGATGGCCTCCCTTGGAATCAGCCGTGCGGTTATCGATGAATTCGATAGGGTAGGATCCTCTTGTGTTCTGGGTTTTACTGGTGTTTGTGAAATCTGGAACGCCGGCCTCATCCATGACGATGTTCTCAAGGACGGTGCCGAATTTTCGAGTCGTGCCAAAGATTGCTGGCTCGTCTTCTTCCGACAAATCGATCAGCTTTGCATAGCAACCGCCTTCGAAATTAAAGACTCCATTTGAGCCCCAACCGTGCTCGTCATCACCAATCAATGCCCGCTTTGGGTCAGCGGAAAGGGTCGTCTTTCCAGTTCCCGAAAGGCCAAAGAAAATTGCTGTGTTTTCGCCCGTGGTGTTGGCAGAGCAATGCATTGGAAGAATTCCTTTCTTCGGAAGAATGAGGTTCATCACTGAGAAGATCGATTTCTTAATTTCACCAGCGTATCGTGTTCCGCCGATAATCACTTCTTTCTCAGCATAGTTGACGATGACGAAACAATGAGAATTCAATCCATCTTCTGGACTTGCTTCGAAATGTGGTGCGTGCAGCACTGTGAATTCAGGGGCGTGATGCTGGAGTTGTTCCTCACTTGGGCGGATGAACATGTTTCGTGCAAAGGCGTTGTGCCATGCATTATGGTTGATCACACGGATCGGGAGCGCTTCGCTGAAATCTGCACCACAGTAGAGGTCTTGGACAAACAATGCGTCCCTTGAGGAAAGGAAATCAACCACTTTGGCGCGCATGCGGAAAAACGTCTCGGTGTCAGTTGAGACGTTGACGTCGCCCCAATTGATATCGTCTGACGTCGATGGTTCATCGACGATAAATTTGTCATTTGGAGAACGGCCAGTGCGTTCTCCTGTTTCGGTCACAAGCGCTTTGTGAGCGCTGTAAACGCCTTCGCCTCGGGCGACGGCGAGTTCAATCAATGTCGTTGCGTCTTGATTCCAATAGACATCGCCGGCAGGGGCAATCCCGTGCGAAGATAGGTCCCCTGTAGGAGTCCCGTGGGCTTCGGCCATGCCATTCCGTTCCGCGGGCCCTCTTTGTCCCTTTTGGTGGAACGATTGGCAATTATGCTCAATGAATTGACGGGGAATGCTACGACGGTGGGCGTTTCTCTTCCAAACGGTTGAGAACGTGGGCAAATCGCAGGCACGTGGCGGAATTGTCGAGAAAGCATTCAAGGGTGCGGAGAAAAGGGTAAGTCATGGCCGAAGGGCAAGATGAGAATCCCGGCTCGGCGCCGCTTCGGGATGATGTGCTTCGCAAGCGCGACTTTCGTCGGCCAAGGGGCATGGACCTCGGATCCTTCATGGTGAACTCCAATGAGCCTGCTGAAGAGCCTGAACCGGTAGAATCAGAACCTCATGAAGAGGTTGATGAAGCGGTCGGAGAGGTGGTTTCAATCTTCTCTTCGGGTGATGAACACCGGTTCGAAGCAGGGGCTGTTCAACGAGACGGTACGGTCCTCAAAACACCAGAAATGGACAGCGTTGAAGACCTTGCCGTTCATGGAGAGCGTCGGTTGGGCCTCGGTTTACTCATTGCCATGGTGACGGTTTGGTCGGCGATTGGCGCGGTTGTCGGAACGGTTTTACCTCCAGAGTTGAGCGGTATTGGCTTATTCTCTATGGGGGCTTTCGGCCTGATTCTTGGGGAGCGGTGGATTCCAAAACCATCCATGCGCTTGCTCGGCGTCACATGGGTCATTATCTCGATGAAGTTGTTTTACGGCCTCGTTCTTGATGCATGGCATTGGGGATGGTTTGACACATCGCCACTCGGGGCAAACGAGACATTAGGCCTCGGGCTGCTGGCGGTTGTGGCTGGCAACGTCTTTGTCGCACAGCGCCATGATGAGGATGCAATCGCTGCACAGGCCACATTGATCTTACTCATTGTTGGAAGTGCTGCTGGAGCTTTGTATGGAGAATTAGGTGTTGCTGCAATGGTGGGCCTTGGTACCTTATTGATGCACGGGCTTGCGTTCATGCGACGTTCGGGCAATTTAGCGAGTCTGGGCATTGCTTCTTCCTATCTTTGGGTTGGCGTTCACGCATTATCGAACGATTGGGTGCTGTTTGGCGTGGAATTGGTTCCATTTGAGGATGAGTTGCTGCTCTTCCTTCTCATGGCAGGCGTTACGGCAACAAATGCCGTTGTTGCGGCGTCATTCGTTCGGGCAGAAAATTGGTTTTCGGATGCGCTTAAGGCCCTCGGATTAGGCAAGCCTGCGCTTTGGTCCGTCTCGGTTGGGTTGGGAATGATTGGGGCGCTCTTGGCGATTGCTGCGAATCGACTTGAAACCGGTTATGCCTTGGCTCAATTGCTTCTGCTCGTCTCGGCTTTCAGCGCTTCGTATCTGGTGGTTCGTGGCGTTCATATCAAGGACTTGGCCCCGTTTATTCTCTATCCTGCACCAGTCATGTTGATCGGTCTATCCTTGCTCTCTTCAGGCGCTTACGACGTGCAATTGCCTGGTAATTTGAGCCCATATAGCCTCTATGCTGCGGTCACAGCTGCCTTGACATCGGCTGCTTTATTGCGCAATCAAACCTCTGTCTCGGACCACGTGCTGTGGATGGGTGGAGGCGTCATTGTGGTGCTCCTTACCCTCTTGATTCCTGCTGGAGATTCTGGCGGAAACAGTCGACTCCTTCTTGCAAGCCAAGGCTTTGTTTGGGTTGGACTCTCGTGGTTGGCCATTCAACGAAACTCGCCCTCAATTGCCGGTACGGCCGTCCTTGCGCCTTGGGTTTGGCTGATGTTCTTTGCCACCGATGCTGAGTCGCGTATTGTATCAATGGACCTTATTCCAATTTCAATTGATGAAATTGATCTTGCGGTTTGGCTGGGCGTATTGGTTGTGCAGCAGATCACCATCAATGTGCATCACGGAGAAACTGGGTTGAACTTGGCGGCTCGATTGGCTGGAGCTTCAGAGGTTGGTGCCAGATTCAGGGATTCTGGATTCGCCAAATTGTGGAACCTAAGTTTCATCTTTTCAGTCGTAGTGATTTGGGGCATCACAAGGCCTGGCGCTTTGCCAATGCCGGGCCTGCTCACAGTCATGGGAATGCTCTTGATCGGCCACGCATTGATGGTTTGGCGAGGGCGTCATCTTGGAAAACCTCGGAGCTTGATGACCGTATGGGGCGTGTTTGCACTGATCCTCGTGTGGAGGTATGGTCAGTCCGCCTTCTGGGCCATGATTTTGGTTGCTGCGAGTGGCCTTATGCTGCTGGCCACCGATCGTCGCAAAAAGGAAGGTGTCTCGATGGCGGACCTCGAACTCACCGAAGCGCTCCCTGGTCGGCTTCTGACGTTGATGCTTGGATTCATGGGTGCGTTTTACATCGTGATCAGTTTGGAACCGATCACAAACGTTGAACTCACTGGGGCAGAACAAATGCTCTCTCCAGAACTCAACTTGCTGGTCTTAACTGGGGTCGGCTTGGTTGCCCTCGTTCTTTACCTTCAACGGGCTGTGACGTTGGAAAAACTCCTCCCGCCTGCATTCGCCGCCCTCGGCCTCATTGTAACCATGGGGCTAGCCGGGTATTCGTTAGGCATGTCCATTGTCGTGCTTGCTGCCTTGTTGGCCTTTGTCGGCTCGGGGTCGTATCTTGCCGTTCAAGGTGAATTCCGCGCAGGCATGCGCGCCCTTGCGCGCCGCGATGACCGCCTAGCACGAATCAAGGAAAAACAGGATCGAATGAAAGCGTTTCTCGCTGCTTCGACCGCGGCCAGCGAACACAGCACCATGGACCTCATTGAACGGGCGAATGCTGGCGAACCGCTTCCAACCGATGGGTTGGTGATTCAATCTCAACCCGCGGGTGTCGATGATGCTGGCCCTGCTCATGGGTCGTTACGATTGATTGACACCGAATTATTAGCCCTCGCAGAAAAGCAACGAAAGCGATCGAAAAACTGGGACACTTCGGGAGAATTTGACCTCGAGATTGGCGATATTCATCATCAACCGATCATCACAGTCATGTTCCTCGTGACGACAATCCTCGCCATGAGCGTCATTTCGTTTGTCTCGGGTAATACCTTCATGGCGCTCTTGTTTGGCGTCATGGTCTCGATGTTGTTTGTTGGGGCTGCACGAATGCGCGCCAACGAAGTTGGGTTGCGGCTTCCTGACATCATGGGCATCGAATCTCCAATCGCCATAGGTATGGCGGGGTTGGTCTTGATTCACGTGGCTGGTCGAGCTTCGAATTCCGTCGTGGTCCTCGAGGACACGATGCACCTGCTCGTCCTCACCGGCGGGTTAGCCATGATGGCGGGATTGGGCCTCATTGGGCGCAGTGATTTGGGACTAAGGTTGCCCAATGCGCTTGAGGGAGTCGTGTTCCTCGCGATGATGGACCGCGTGGTATGCTTGCTCATTGGCGGCGAAGTCCCGATTCCATTCAACTACGACCCCTTTGCAGGCGATGTATTGAGTTCAAGTGGGCCATTGTTGGCGATTGAAGCCGTACTCGTTGGTGCTGTTCTTGGCTTTGATTGGGTCGAAGGAAAGCGCATAGGGCGCAATATGAGCGATCATCGTGGAGCGGCTGGACGCAGTGCGTGGGTGCTCGCCATCTGTGTGCTCTCGTTTGGGCCTGCTGGGCTGTTGGCGCTTGCATGCACTGCCCGGAGAAGCATTTGGTGGCAACAACCAGCTCCAGCACTTGCTTCATGGATCGCTTTGCCCGTCGTTATTCAGGGCACCATGGCATGGGCGCCAGATCTGTTAGGCGTTGAGCCAGTTCCGATGTTCCTCGTCGCATCAGTCATGGCTATGGCTACGGTTGGTTTTGTCGCTTGGACCGTCGTGCACCGCCTTGGTCTTTGGCTTCCATCAGGGTTGTGGGCTCTGCACATACTCCTGCTCATTGCCTGCTTCGGATTCCCGAATTTGGTCTATGCAGTGGTGTTCATCCTGATTGCATCCACGGTTTCTTGGGTCAGCGGCATCCTTACGCTCCGAAAGGGCTGGAGGATCGTTGGGGCTCTGGACCTCGTACTGGGCTGGATTGTTGCCGGTGTTGTCCTCATCAATGGGGCATCGGTGACCGGTTTATTTGCAATCCTCGTTGCCTCGGCGATCTTGCTTGGTATCGTGACCTGGCTTACACAAACATTCGAAGGCGAAATGGCCAACGAATGAGGGCGAAGTGTGCGCCCTCACACTTTCATCTTAGCATCAAGATGTTGCGTGATCGATTCGACAAGGTGCGGAGCCTCGGTGGCAGCAATGTTTGGCGAAAGACGTAATGAGACGCTGATTTTTGCCTGTGTCCCACTGTTTCGCACACCTAGAGAGCCTGGATGTCCATTGAGTTCGAACGAGATCAGCATCAAGTTTGGTTCGCCTTCGAGGCCATGGCGGTCCCAGTGTTGAACGGTTCCTTGTTGTTCGAAAAACGAATGGGCCATTGCTTCGATTTCGTCAGCAAGCACGTTTGATCCGTTCCATAGTGAGCGGTCGACGCCGCTGACCGAGCGGCGTTGCTTCCAGCCGCGCGTCATTTGGTTCGTATCGTCGCCATTTGACCGAGCGAGTAAGTACGCAACCAACGTAGCAGCACCATCCCCTACCAAGGCCCATTCACCACTTTTGTGGGGGTGGGGCGTGGGCATCACAATATGGCCTGAATCTTCGACACCAAGCGAGCGTGGAGAGGAAATGGAATTGGTGAGAGTTTCGCCGAGGACGTTGGAAAGCCAACGATCACCGACCGCTGTTTCAGAGGTTTGAATCGTGGCCGGAAGGCGGTTAGCGGTTGCCAGAAGGGAAAGGTCCGACTCAATACTTGCAGCAAGGTGCCAAGGGTGAGTGTTGTGTTGTGTTGAAGAGCAAAGGATGGCGTCGCCGATTGAATCGCCATCAACCACCATGAAGCCTTCAGATGTGGCCTCGATGACGAGGCATCGGTCGCCGTCGCCGTCGAGTGCCGCGCCGACCAGGGTGCCCGGTAAGGATGGTGAGAGGTTTCGTAGTAACAAATGAGGGGAGGTTTTCGCCTCGGCAAAGGTCCACTTTTGTGTCGGCGAGAAATCGCCTGCGCCACAATCGAGGTTGAGGGCGGATGCCTCGTGACTCACTTCGATGCTCTCCACGCCCCGTTCTGTCAACCATTGCGCGAGCCAAGTGTGGGCTGCCCCTTTTGAGGCATCGATGACGAATGGTTTCGCGACATTTGCAAGGTGAATTCCATTGGGCCCAATCAAGTGTTGGAAGTGCAAATAACGCTCATCCAGCCATTTTGGATGGTGTTGTGCTGCATCCAAGACGGTGTCGGAAATTTGGTTTGGCTGGGAGAGTTCTGCCACATCTATTGCATCGATTTCTCGCTCTTCGGCTGCCAGACCATCGGCAACAGATGAAACAAAATCCTCATACTCTGGCTTGGTTTTGTAACCATCTGCATCGAAGACTTTCAGCCCAGAATCGGAGACTGGGTTGTGGCTTGCCGTAATCATGCAGCCAATTCGAGCCTTGCACAGAAGGGTGGCGCGGTGGAGGGCGGGGGTGGCGCACATGCCAACGTGAACGACTGTGCATCCCGTGAGGCGAAGGCCGAGCGTGAGTGCTGCGACCAATTCTGTGTTCTTGGGGCGATCATCCCAGCCAATGGCAACATGATTGCCCGTACCGGGTAACTGATCGATGGTCCTGCCAAGAGACTCACCGACAAGACGCAGCAGTGTCGTGCAGATGACTCGTTGCTCGTGCAGGTTGTTGACTGCTGACTGCTCATCGTGTTGTGCCTCAACGACCTTTCCGCGTATGCCATCGGTTCCAAACAAACGGCGGCTCATTTGACTCACCTATGGGTGGATTCCGCAGGGTGCATACCAGTCACAGTCGTATTCGGCCAAACAGTACTGTTAGGGCCGAGAACTGCGCCCGGGTTTGTGACGCTATTGCATCCTAATTGTGAGTTTTCGCC
>DUIP01000233.1 GCA_013330285.1 Candidatus Poseidoniaceae archaeon | reverse complement strand
TGCATTGAGCGCGCAACTTGAACAAACGAAGTACAGAGTTGAAGCGCTTAAGGCAGCCACATCGGCAGATTCAAGTTTGAGCAAACGTGTTGCTCTCGTAAAATCCCTTTTGCCAATCTTAGATGAGTATGCTGAGCGTAGGCGAAACCAACTGGCTGAACCTCTGAGTGAAAACTTCTCAGAAGGGTTTGGTTTGCTTTCGAGAAAATCAGAACGAATCCAAAACATTGTTGTCAGTCCGTCCACATATGATGTCGAAATTGGCATGGATGGCTTCAAGGGTAACTGGCTTGATCGAGACCTTTCAGCAACTGAAAAGCAACATGTTGGCTTGAGCCTGCTTTACGCCCTGCGGCGCCTCGCAAGCCAGCCACTTCCTGTCGTTGTCGACACCCCCACCTCACGAATGGATACAAGGCACAAGGGGTATTCAGTCACGAAGTTTTATCCAAATCTATCCCACCAAGTCATTGTCTTAGCAACCAGCGACGATCTTGCTGGTGGTCTGCATAATGAGCTCAAGGCAGCAAATGCGTTGGGCCAGCAAGTCTTGCTCAAAGAGGCGGGTGCAGCACAGGTTGTGGTCGTGGTTGGCGATTTGAATGCATTCTTTTGAGAGGTGAACACATGACCAAATCAGTCCAACAAACATTGCTCGGAACCACGCTTACCAGTTCTGTAACCACCCACAATCGGTTGAAAAAACTCGCAAAAGTCTTCGGTACAAGTGAAGATTTGATTTCTCGTTTAGCGATTTCCTATTCACTCCAGCAAGGGCCTTTGCCAAAAGCATGGGAGCCAACACACCTCGAGGGTGCAATGGAAGTCTTGACAGGGAAATCAATCCGAGGAAAAACGATGTTCAAGGATGACTTAGCGCTTTTCTTGGTGATGCTCGCTCACAATGAACCTCAAGCAAGCATCGAAGATGTGCGAGAATTATTCATTGGTCATTGGGAGCGTGGCATCGAAAGCCTCCTTCAATTCCATCAAGGCGAAGATTGGGTTCAACTGCTCAATCGATTAATGCAAACATCCGACTAAATTGGAAAATTCAGGCGATTTTGTTCGTAGAAAGCATCATATGGGCATGGAATGTCGCCAGAGCATGGAAGAACACGTTGAATTCAACCCCTCGTACACACTGATGACCTACGCCCTGTCTCCTGGTGAGTCAGTCAATGTTGAGCCCGGAGCCATGGTGGCTATGGGCGGTGTCGAAATGCAAACCCGCAAGAGCGGCGGTGGCATTTTCAAGAGCCTCAAGAAGATGGCCCTCGGTGGAGAGTCCTTCTTCCTCAACACCTTCACTGCAGGCGCAGCTGGTGGCTGGGTGAGCGTTGCTCCAGGATCCCCTGGTGACATCCAAGGCTTCAACCTCGTCCCAGGTCAAGTCCTCTACATCCAAGGTGGCTCCTACCTTGCCTCGACCCTCAACGTCGTCACCGACACCAAATTCCAAGGTGCAAAGGGCTTCTTCAGCGGCGAATCAATGTTCTTCGTTCAAGCGACAAGCAGCGAAGGCACTGGCCGTGTGTGGTACAACTCCTTTGGCGCCATCAAGCAAATCCCAGTGGAACCAGGACAAACCATCACTGTCGACACCGGCCACGTCGTTGCATTCGACGGCGGTGTCCAATACACCATCAACAAGGTTGGCGGCATGAAGTCGTTCCTCGTTGGCGGTGAAGGATTGGTCATGAACTTCTCAGGACAAGGCAATGTTTGGATCCAAACTCGAAACGTTGGCAGCCTCGCTGCTAAGCTCGTTCCGTTCTTGCCAAACCGTGGCAGCTGATTGAAGCACGACCATCATTGGCCGCTTCACGCGGACAACATTGTGACCTGCGATTGATGTTCGAAGCAGACACATCTGTGATATACGGCCGTTCATTGTGCGAAACATGAGCAGTGGTCGGCGCCATAACAACAACCCAAGTGCTGCTGAAATGATGCAAATGATTCACCATTTGCAAAACGAATTGGCTCGTGCTCATCAAGAACTGGCTATGTTGAAAGGCCAGAGGTCCCAAAATTACGCGGGCCACACACACCACTCTGGTCGATTCAGATTCATACCTGACGAACTCACATGGTATGAGCACGATGCACAAGCACGACGTATGGGCGGTCACCTCGCCACCATCACTTCCTCAAGGGAGAACCAAGATGTTCGAGCGGTGGCAGGTGGCAGAACGGTTTGGATTGGAGGTGTGAGGCACGGCCAAGGCAACGGCGAGGGGCCGGATCATTGGCGGTGGTCAAACGGTGAGCGATGGATCTTCGTCAATTGGAATGTTGGAGAGCCAAACAATTCAGGCGGATCTGAGAACAGCGTGCAAATGTATGCGAATGGAAAATGGAATGATGTGAGGCCCGATCGACGTTGTTCCGCAGTCTACGAATTCAGCCCGCATTTTAGATGAGGGACATACAAAACGATTCCAACGATGCTCAATAGACCTCAATACAATCGTTAGTTTTCCAAGCGCAGTGCCCTTTCCGGGCGTAAATTTATGGCTCGGAAATTGTGTGAAAGGTCGGCAAATCGACCTCTTCGACCTGCTATCGAGGCGAAGACAATATAACCACAGGAGAATGGTGGAACCGGAGAGGAATACTCTTCAGGGAAAATCATGAGTTGCTCACTCGACCTTCCATTAGGACCATCGTGCAGGGACCCAAGCCTTGAGGCTGATTTACAGGCTCGTCTTGATGCAGGCCATCGCATCATTGCGGTTGGTGACGTCCACGGCCACCTTGCCACATTCAGAGCGTTATTACACAGATTGCAACTTAACCCAGAGGACCGCGTGGTGTGTTTGGGCGATTTGATTGACCGTGGACCAGATTCTGCAGGTTTGATTTCATTGGTTCGCAGCGATCCAAGAATTGTCTGCATCAAAGGTAACCACGAACACATGGCGGTTCAATCGATCACTGCAGAAGGCAATGTCGAGCTGTGGCAGCCATGGCTTCAACGTGGAGGAAAATCCACCTGGGGCTCATACATCGTGCGAGCTCAAGGCGACCTCTGGCAGGCGAAATCCAATTTCTTCAATGACGCCATGTGGATGGACAACCTTCCCACGCAAATCGTGCTTGATGGTGTGAGGTTGGTGCATGCTGGTTATGACCCTCGAATGCCATTGGATGCACAGGGGGAAAAGGAACTCCTTTGGATTCGAAAGCGTTGGTTCCAACACGACAAACCCGTGGACCCAGCAAGGATGGTCGTGTTTGGTCACTCCACCACAACCAAAGTTGGCAAGTGTGCTGGCGAAGTGGCGTTCTCTTCGTTCAAACTCGATGATGAACGACCTGCATGGGTGGCCATGGATGTCGGAGCCTACAACCATGTCGCTCCCGGAATTGCTGCTTTGGACATCAAGACACAGCGGGTGATTAAACAGACGACACTCCGTTCAGAACGTTGGTTTGAGTATGGCAACACGGTCAAGTCAAACACGAAGAAACCTCAACGTTGGAAGCAAGAAGGAAATCGAAGAGAAGCATTCATCGCCGAACATTATGGATTAGCTGCCCTTCGAATGGCCACCAGAAAGGAGCACGTTGCCGAGTTGAAAGCAAAACGACGGCTACGAATGGCAGGCGTGGTCCTTGAGCAAGAGGATGTACCACACTCAGCATTCCATCGTCGAAGCCGCAACGATGACGATGCAACCCTAACCCAAGAAGGGGGAGCCTTGGATTGGGTGCACAATGGCCAACGAATTCGCAAAGGCCCGGGCACGGAAGCTGACAGAAGCCCGCCTCATCTTCCAGGTCCAACAGGATTCAGAGTCCACCATCGCACGAAGATGAACGTGAAGGCTCGTTCTTCCTTCGATCATACTTCATCACCTTGGGCGCGCCCTCGCCGCTCGCAGAAATCCTGAGCGGCCATGCCCTAAATGGGAACATCTTGATCAAACACAGATTCGGTGTATTTTCCACACTGCATGCCGTGAGAGAAGGATTCCGACCTGAATGTGCCCGATTTGTGAAATTTGTTTCCTAAAAGTCATAAAAACCATGACTTTTTACCGATTTATGACAATTGACGTTTGTTTGACGCATGAAAGCGAACATTCAAGAGGGTTCACGTTGTTCAATTGTTTCATGGCAGACACACAGACATCAGCCCAAGGTCGAAACGCTACCACCATCGCACTTCGAGCAGCCGTTATGCGGGTTGTCAAACAACGCAACACACATCGGAATTTCCTGAAAGCTTCTGCCGAAACCGAAGCTCGCCTGCTCGAAGGACAACCAGGTTCAATCTTCATGTACGGACTTTGATCCAACTTACCCAACACACCCACTCCCTCATCCGCCCTGTATGCATTACCTCCCAAAGGGCGGGTGAGGTGACGGCCTGTTCCGAACCGTTCATGTTGCTGATGCCCCTCGCTCGGCCATGGAACCCTTGGCTTGGGAAGCGATCCTCACTGCGGGGACGTTTTTCATTCTTGGAGCCACTTCGCCTGGCCCGAGCCTAATGGTCGTGCTTCGAAACACATTGATTGGCGGTCGCCGCCAAGGTGTCGCGTGCGCTGTTGGCCACGGCCTTGGATTTGGCCTCTATGCTGGAAGTGCAGTGTTTGGACTCATCGTCTTACTTGAACAAGCACCGGATGTGTTCTTCATCCTCCAACTCATTGGCGTCGTGCTGCTTGTGTGGTACGGTTGGAAAATGTGGACCACAACAGTGGAGGTGGGACCAGAAGTTGAAGAAAATTTCAATCTTCGACAGCGCCAAGGATTTGCTGAGGGTTTTGCAATCGCTTTCTTCAACCCAAAGATTGCCCTCTTTCTCGTTGCCGTCTTAGCCCAAGTGCTCGAACCGGGCATGGGCATGAACACAAAACTCGCCATCGGAGGTCTTGGCATGTTCATCGATACTGCATGGTACGTCATTGTTGCCTTGCTGCTCACTGGAACGCGTGCCCTTGAAGTGCTGAGGACGCATGGTGGTGTGGTCTATCGAGCGACTGCGATTGCGCTCTGGGTTTTTGCAGCCTCAGTGGCCTATGGCCTGCTGTGATCACTTCTGGCACCGAGGACAAAGGAAGGTTGAGCGGTTACTCTGAACAATCCGTTCGATGGTGCCATTGCAACCTTCTTTGAGGCATGGACCGTCTTCTCGATCATAGACTTGAAAATGGTGACCA
>DUIP01000052.1 GCA_013330285.1 Candidatus Poseidoniaceae archaeon | reverse complement strand
CCAAAATTGGGCTCAGTACCGCCTCACCATGCAATACCTTGCACACATGGAACACGATCAAACACTGGTGATGTATTCGGGCCACCCAATGGGCCTTTTCCCGTCAAACGAACGAGCACCAAGGGTGGTTGTAACCAATGGCATGATGATTCCAAGCGAGTCAACACCTGATAATTATGAACGATTGAATGCGCTTGGTGTCACGCAGTATGGCCAAATGACTGCGGGCTCCTACATGTACATCGGCCCCCAAGGTATTGTTCACGGTACGACCATTACCCTGCTTAATGCTGCTAGGGCTCACCTTGGCATCTCAGGCGATGAGGGTTTGGAAGGTGTCACTTTCGTGACCTCAGGTCTTGGTGGTATGTCTGGAGCACAAGCTAAGGCTGCTGTGATTGCTGGCGCATCCTGCATTGTGGCTGAATCAAACGCGCACGCAGCGTACAAACGTCATGAACAAGGGTGGCTCACAGAGGTCACCGAGGACATCGACGAAGCGATTGATCGAATGGTTGATTCGGCGGCGGTAAAACAGGCGATTTCCATAGGGTTCATCGGTAATGTCGTGGACCTTTGGGAACGAATCGTAGCAAGAGGCATACGTATTGATTTAGGTTCAGATCAAACCAGCCTCCACAATCCATTCCAAGGCGGCTATTTCCCTGTCGGATACTCGTACGGAGAGGCAGCATTGATGTTGTCAAACGAACCTGAGCGGTTTGCCGATGAAGTCAGGAGCACGCTACGACGGCATGCAAATGCGATCAATACCCTTTCTTCCCAAGGCATGTATTTCTGGGATTACGGAAACGCCTTCCTCCTCGAGGCGGGGAGAGCCGGTGCAGATGTGCTCAACGATGATGGCTCATTTCGCTATCCAAGTTACGTCGAGGACATCATGGGGCCGATGTGCTTCGATTATGGCTTCGGACCTTACCGTTGGGTCTGTTGTTCAGGTGACCCCTCGGATTTGGTGAAAACAGATCAAATCGCCACTGAAGTCCTTGAATCCATGATGGCAACTGCTCCAAGTGAAATCTTGCAGCAATTGAAAGACAATGTTCGATGGATTAGGGAGGCGGGTTCCAACAACATGGTTGTTGGTTCCCAAGCTCGAATCCTCTATGCCGATGACGAAGGTCGAAGGAAAATTGCTTCAGCCATGAATAAGGCCATTGCTTCTGGCGAACTATCAGGCCCAGTTGTGCTCGGCAGAGATCACCATGACGTCTCCGGCACAGATAGCCCATACCGAGAAACGGCCAACATCAGGGATGGTTCCATGTGGACAGCGGACATGGCTGTTCACAATTTTGTTGGTGATGCGTTCAGGGGCGCGACATGGGTCAGCCTACACAATGGTGGTGGCGTAGGTTGGGGCCAAGTGATGAATGGAGGATTTGGTATGCTCCTCGATGGAAGTCAAGAATGTGAAGAACGGCTACAATCCATGCTTCATTGGGATGTCAACAATGGCGTTGCTCGCAGAGCTTGGGCTCGAAACGATGGTGCGCAATTCGCTATCAAAAGAGCGATGGAATCAGAACCACGCCTCGATATTACGCTTGCACAACATGCGGATGAACATGTTCTTGATGAAGCATTGAATGGAGGGAGTCAATGATGCGACCTTCTGTTCAATTTGATGGGTCTACATTGTCACCGGCAGAAGTCGAAAGGATTGCGACAAACAATGCCGACGTGTCTATTTCAACGGATGCATGGCACAAGGTAGAAACGGCAAGGTCTGTGGTCGATGGCATCCTCGAACGGGGTGAAACTGTCTATGGTATCAACACTGGATTTGGTGCACTTGTTGATCAGAGAATTTCTCCTGAGGACTTAGCACAACTCCAAACCAACCTCATCCGTTCCCATGCAACTGCACTTGGCAAGCCCATGTCCAGAGCTTCAGTTCGGGCTATGATGGCGGTGAGGATCAATTCACTGGTCAAGGGTCATTCTGGTGTCCATCCTGATGTGCTGAAACAACTTATTGCATTTTTGAACAACGATATTGTCCCTTTCGTTCCGCGGATTGGAAGCTTAGGGGCGAGTGGCGACTTGGCCCCACTCTCTCACATGGCACTAGCGCTTATTGGAGAAGGCATGGTTCTTGACGAGCATGATTCTCCAGTCCCAACCGATGGTGTCCTCAAAGAACATGGATTGATTGGCATAGGGCTCCGTGCTAAGGATGGTTTGAGTCTGATCAACGGCACCAGCCAAATGTTAGCATTCATGACACTTGCAGAGCGCAGATTAAATTCGCTTCTTCCTTTAGCAGACATGATTTTGTGCACTTCAATGGAAGCGAGAAAGGCAAGTGTTCAGCCTTCAGACCAACGCGTTCACCAAGCACGACCTCACCCTGGTCAATCGCTGGTTGCAGAACGCATTCGTGCCTTGATGAAAGATTCTCCAATCCTAGAATCTCATGCCGATTGCGACAGGGTCCAAGATGCGTATTCGTTCCGATGCGCGCCTCAAGTTCATGGGGCTGTACTGCAACGTTATTCTGCAATGGCAGAAACACTCAACATCGAATTGAACAGTGCGACAGATAACCCACTTATCTTCCCTGATCCAAAAAACCCTGGCCCACATGAAGTGATTTCTCAAGGTAATTTCCATGGAGAAGTGATTGCGTTAGCTGCAGACTCCATGTCTGCAGCATTGTTTGAACTCGCATCAATTTCTGAACGCAGAATCGATCAAATGCTCGACCCTGCGCGAAGTCAATTGCCAGCGTTTTTAGCAAAAGATTCTGGCTTAGAATCAGGGTTGATGATCGTCCAATACGTTGCGGGAGCATCGTTGGCAGAACTCCACGGTCACGCTACACCAAGAGCAGCTTTCTCAACAAGTACATCGGCTGGTCAAGAAGATCATGTCAGCATGGGTGCAACAGCCGCATGGAATTTATTGGAAGCAACACAACGTCTTTCTGAAGTCCTTGCTTGTGAATTATTTGTAGCATGTGAAGCGCTCGAATTCGAATCGTTACCACCTTCACCTTATGTGCTTGCTCTGAAGCAAAGGGTTCGGACTCTGGCCAAACCATTGGATGGAGACCGGACGACAAGCAGTGAATTAATTCAGATCGCAGAAGCCTTGTCCGATGGAGCTTGGCTAGCCCGAATTGAAGCTGAAGTTGGACGAATTCCACGTTAAATTGATTCCAATGTACTGCGGATCTCATCAAGTCCGGTCAGTTGGCGGATTCTGAATTTCGAGGTGGTAAGTTCACTCGCTGAAAGAAGATCCTTATTCGCTTCGATTGCTCGTTCGAGTTCCACTGCTGTCCTCACTTTTTCTTCAACTTTTGAGTATAAATTGTACGCTTCATCATCGTTCATATGTAATGCAGGCTCTACCTCGGAAACATCCAATCCCATTCGCCTCCACTGCAGGATCCTCTTTCGAAGAATGACCCGTGTAAAGCCAATGTTCGGCAATTTATTCAGCATCACCAATTCCGGTAACCCCTCTTCGTTGACTTGAGGGGGCACTGTTGGAGCCGTGGGGGGTTCATCACCGAGTTCAATTTGAACAATCTCCTGTTCGTTTTGAATGACAAATGCTGGGGCTTCGCGTTTAAATCGCGCTAACCAAATTGAACTGAAGGCTAATTCGTCGAGGGGGAGGAGAATACTCCATTGTGTTCGATGCACGTCATCTCTAAGCGTGCGTATGAAGTTCAGTAATGTGGTTTCACCATGTAAAGAAACAAGCCACTCGAGGCCTTCGAGAACAATGATCCCGTGATGGTTGTGGATTCGCGATTGAATCATCGCGTGAATTTGTTCCAAATCTGGAGAAATATGGGCTTTTCCTGCTCGGTGAGTCATCCAATAGGTTTCTATTTTTGTCACGTCAATTTCATTTAACAAACGCCGATGAGGTGTTCGCGAAATGTAGACGATGTGATCGTTGGTCGACTGACTTTGCAAATCGAGCCATCCCAGAAGGGAATTCTCGTCTGTCACTTCCTTACTAAAGAGGTGGCCCTTTTCCAAGGTTACAGGTTCATCGACGGTCAACTTACCCCCTCCATTGGTACGGGTAACCGTTGAAAGACTATGAATCATTATATCCGTTGTTGTCATCGGTTGGTTAGGTGTGCATATGACAGAAGAGATGACCGAAGAAGTTGCCACGGGTGAATGTGGTGCTTGTCGAGCCGTAATTCCATTGGATTCCGAACAATGCCCTGAATGTGGAGTCTCATTTACTGGAGTCTCTGATGAATCTCTCGGAGAGTGTGGTGCATGCCAGGCTCTCGTCCCACTCGACTCGACAAAATGCCCTCAATGTGGCGTTGTTTTCATCGCCGATGATGTTGTCGATGTCTTGAGAAACTGGCTAGTGACCACTGGAATTACAATACCGATGTTGTTCAAAAAATTCGATACTGATGGCGATGGACAAATCGATTCATCAGAGCTGAAATCAGGCCTACTGAGTTTGAATTTGGCAGATCTTCCACCCTCTCAAGTCGACCGACTGATCGAGACCATTGATGCAGATGGCGATGGTCGACTTGATCTTCATGAACTTCATACTACAATTACTGGCGAGGACTTACCAGACGCGGCATCAGAAGACTCCGAAGGATCTGAAGAAGAGCCGGTTGAAGAAGATACGAATGCATCCGCAGACGA
>DUIP01000007.1 GCA_013330285.1 Candidatus Poseidoniaceae archaeon | reverse complement strand
AGAAGTGGTTCCGTCATAGCAGTGTTGTTCTTGGGTTTTAGCGACTTCGATGATCATCTTTGCAGCCGGATGATCGATGTCCATTTCTTTGAGAATTGTTGCACCGTCATTCGTGATGACAACATCGCCCATCGAATCGACGAGCATTTTGTCCATGCCTTTTGGACCAAGGGTTGAACGAACCGCATCAGCAACTGCTTTGGCAGCTGCAATGTTGTTTGATTGGGCGCTTCGTCCTCGGGTTCGTTGGGTTCCATCCTTGAGGATGAAGATTGGGGCTTGTCCGTTTCCATACATGATAAATCGCTCCTATCGTTCTCGGGGGAGGTCAAGACCGTCTTGAACCCTGCGCTTCGTCAACGAGGCGTCAAGAATGCCAATCAAGCCATTCCGTTCTGCTCGAGCCACATTTGCCCGTAGACTTCCCATTGCTCCATGGTCCAGCCTTCTGGAAGGCCAGCGGCAGGCACTGGAGGAACGGCTGCTGCGGGTTCAGGAGATGGCGCTGCTGGCGCAGGTGCAGGTGCTGCTGGCGGTGCAGCGGCTGGTGGTGCAGCGGCAGGCGGCGCCATAGCAGGTGGAGCCGCTGCTGGCGGCATGCCTGCGACAGGGACAGTTGGAGCGGCAGCTACCGCGCCATAGGTAGCTTCAATGCTATTTTCATAGCCTTCTTCTCCCCATCCGCCGTAGTCATCTTCCTCATCTTCAGAACGAAGGATGTTGAAGACCACAAAGACGCCAGCACCCATAACGGCAAGGAAACCGACCCACAAGGCAATGCTTCCAATCGGTAGGCCATCGTCTCCGGCTGCTGCACCGTCAACATCGTTGCTTTGCTTGATGAGGATCACTTGCAAATTGGTGTTTGCAGCATCGCTCACCGTTTCTGAGCGAGCCCACAACGTGAGGTTGGTTGAGAACGAATCCGAGCCGAGGTTCAGCAAGGTCGCTTCTGAGACCTCAAAGAACACGGTGACTTCGCGCTCTTCTTCGACGGCGAGGACAAAGGATCGGTCATTGCTTCCGATTCTGGTTTGTACATAAGCAGAGGACTCCCCGTTGTCCAAATCAATGGTCACCGATTGAGCCGTTGTGTATTGGTTTCGTACCTTGACGGTCATCGACCACTCCTCTGCAGGTTCAGATTCATCAATCGTCAACGGAGCGGATGGCAAAATCTTGAGCCAGTTTTGTGAACCGACGAGGTAGGTTGCAGACCCCTGAGCGCTGATGAGTGGATCGTTCACACTCGTGGCGATGACGTCGAGGGTCAGTTGACCCGATGTGCCGTCTTCAAAGGAGAAGCGAACGGTGACGTTGTAGCTTGATCCGGTTTCAATTTCTGGCGTGTTTCCGTCAAACAGGTTGGTAAATTCAATCACCATACCTGTTGGAACATTTGCGCTCATGGAGAACCGGTCGGCGCTGTTGCCATCATTTCTAACTTCGAACGCCATTGTTTGTGGTGGATCACCTGGGATGTAAGATTGGTCTGCATCTTCATCAGACACATCGACCGCTGCTGTGTCAAGGATCTCCACACTGAGTGAAATTGAACGCTTCACAGTTGGATCATCAACGCTTGTAGCCGTGACGGTTACACCGTAAAGACCAGGGCTAAGGCCAACAGGCATTGGCAGATTGACTTGGATGATGCTTTCCCCATCCCAAGCATCGAGGACTGAGGTTTGGTCACCAGCAAGGTTTGCACCCAACAACCAGTTTTGTTGTGTGAGTGACAAATCGTATTGCTCGTCATCGTTTCCTGTGTTGAAGATATTGATGTAGACCTTCTTTGCGACACCATTCGCTGGACCCTGAACGTTGAGTTCTTCTGCCTCAAGGCTCACTTCGCGGTAGACAGGAACCATGATGTTTCGAACCAGAACATCGTTGCCAGCAAGAGCGCCACAAGAAGGGCATGTTGCTCGCAAGTTAAAACTCACATAGGGGCTTGCATCGGTGCCGAGAGCCGGCATGGCCATTGTATCAGCAGTGATGTTGAGGTGGTAATTCTCCGCTTGCCCACGGTTGAGGACGATCGGGTTTTGGATAATTGCACCTGTATCGTTGACAACCAGCGCCGTCCATCCGGCCTCCGAGAATGTTGTGACAAGGTTGAATGCAGCATCTCTGTTTCCAGAATTGAGCAATCGGAATGGAACCAAACCAGATTCACCTGGAGCCAAGGTTTGGGCGAGAATACCAACAGTCGAGCTCAAGGCCACACCATACTGTTCGGTGACGGCCACTGGCATGGTTAAGCGTGCTTTTTCACCCGCATTCTGATTGCTGGCATCTGTGAACCACACCGACCAAGATTGTTGTTGGACATCGGCACCCGGTGGAATGGAAAGGTTCACCCAAACTTCGACTGTTTCACCAGCCTTAATTCCGGGCATTAACACGTTTGTATCGTGATCGTTGCTGTTTGGAACATCGATGCGGATCATCTGCATTGCAGGGTCCATCCATGTCAAGTTGGTCACGTTCGATTGAAGTCGGACAGATGCGGTCGAGTAGCCATTGTTAGTGACATCGCAGCGCAGGATAAGCAAGTCATTTGGTGGAGCAGAATATCCATTTGCAGGATTATTACAATCGACGTCGAGGGTGTAATCTTGCACCTTACTGATTCCAAATTGGATAAAATCATCGACGTGGAACCCTTGCGATGCACCGCCTGAGTCGGAGTGCAACAACAGTCCAATGCTCCACGAGTTTCCACCAAGGAACAAGTCTGGGTTGGAGAGGGTTGGAATTTGGGCCCAGTCAACTTGAGGGTCCCAACTGAGGTTGGTCCACTGATCTGGTGCTTGGCTTGGGTTGCCCTTGGTCAGGTTCCAATGAAGCGATTCCATAGCATTGGCGTAGTTTCCAGAGCCTCGCCACAATTCGAGGCCCACACTATCACCTGCAAGGGTACTACCCCATGCTTGGACGTGGAATTGTGTCGAAATGTAATCTCCAGCGAAGAAGGATTTGCGACAAACATAGATTTGGTACACATTCGATAGCCCAGCATCCAATTGTCCATTTGCTCCGCATTGTCCGTTGCCGCTGAAGTAGGCATGAATCAAACGGTCGTGAGCGTTCGAAGGGTAGTTGCTGGATGAATCCGCAGAGTTTGCCCAGTGCTCAGAGCCAACGGCTCCGCCAGAGTTGGTTTGCCACGAGCCTGCACCTTCTGCGTTGCCTCCTGAAGCAGGGTATCGGCCTGGAATGAATGTTTCTTGTCCGTTCACAGCCGTGCCTTCGAAGGCATCAGCCATGATGGCCACAGGCACTGGCATTTCCAATTCATCGTTCTCATTTCGGTCATCACCGTTCGAATCCTTATCGGTCATGGCCCTAAGAATAAGGCCACCAGAAAGGTCATTGGTGCTCGTGTTGAGGATGGAATGGGCCACATCTGCTGTCCAAAGGAAGGTCTGCGCACGTTGTCCCGATCCAAACAAATCGCCGGTGTTCCAATTGAACGTCTCCATGACAAACCCAATTGGGTGAACAACCTGCAGCATAGCATCGGAAGATTCTGCAATCACATCGCTTCCACCACGCTTGATGACAACGGTCACTTCAATCGTGTCACCTTGCAACAGATAATCCACCACAGTACCGTCAGATTGGACCCATTGTTTAGGGCCCACACTGGCATTTCCGATGGTAATGCTCTCAACGCTCCAGTCGTCAGAAGGCCCGCCACGGGCCGAGGTTGCGCTCACGGGAGCAGCGATGCCAACGGCAAGGGTTTGCAACAACAAAAGGGCTACGAGGGTCAATGGAGACAAGCGACGCATAAACACCAACGACTTATCGGAACATCAAGTTGCATATAGTCATGGCCGTTCGATGACCCCGTAGGGGTCAGCAGAATCTGAAGCAGATTTGTTGGTAATTCAGCTAATCTTGCTTTCTCAAACCGGTGATGGAAGGCTCATCATAAGCTGGCGTTCTCAAGAGGTCAACCGCTTTGCTCGCAACATCGCTGTTTGACTCTTCATGCAATTGATTGAGTTGCTCTGCAGCATCAATTGAGCGACTCAAATCTTCGAGTGAATCCTTCGACTCGATCGCCTCAAGCGGCATGGCGTCCATGGCCGATTGCACCTGTTGAAGTTGAGAAGCGGTTTGAGCCAAAGGCACTGAACCCCCTAGGCCAGTCAGACCTTGAACTGCTGCTGAACCATGAGAGGCAACGGCTGAAGCACCGGCAACTGCAACAGTTGCAGCAGCACCAACAGCCACTGAAGCACCTTTTTTCACCAAGGAAGCAGAACCTGATGAAGCAGATGTCGTCACTTTTGGTCGTGGATTATACTCATACATCCAATCGGGTGGGTCAGTGCCCGCCCCAAGTGCTGCAAGCGTGGTGAAGGCAGCCAACGGCATGACCGCAAGTGCCGTCAACAAATCGACAAAGGATGTTTCAGGGATTGAACGAATGGAAAACGATGTCTCGAACAATTCCTTTTCCACCTGGAAACTGAGGTTGATGTCACTTCCCATCGAACCGAGAACGGCGATGTTAGCAACTCGGCCAAGGATCCACAACACGAGGAAAGGTGTGAGTTTTGAAATCGAACCCATTGAACCGAGCCAGCGTCGAGTGAAGGTTGCAATGCCAATGTACTTGCGAGCAATCATTGGAAACAGTTTCATGGCAATGATAAAACAAGCAAGGTACACCAAGAGAGCCACTTCCAAACGGCGATCTTCTCGCATGATGGTGTCTGGAACAGCCAAAACAAGAGCCAAGGGGAGTGTTGCTAGAACGACTTGAAGAGGGATGGCAAGCAACACCAAACCGCCGTGTGTGGAAGTGATTCGGTGGCCGGCAATATGACGTTCATGGACCAAAAGTGAAAGTTGCCCGTGAGCTGAGGAAGCGTACTTTTCACGGGCTTTACGTCGAAGCC
>DUIP01000227.1:4434-5646 GCA_013330285.1 Candidatus Poseidoniaceae archaeon | reverse complement strand
TGGAGCCACCGGCGAGAATTGAACTCGCGACCTCCTCATTACCAATGAGGTGCTATACCGCTAAGCCACGGTGGCAGTAGTCGTGGCGACTTACCGGACCAATATAACCGCTTCGCGTCTCTATCGACCCCATCAAATCGAAGTGGTGAGCCAAGTGAAGTCCTCAAAGGCTATAAGGTGATTTTGTCAAATGTTTTCTTGGAGAAGGCAACTTCTCCGGATGGGATTGAGAATGGAGCGAGAGCTTGAAACAAAAACGGAGATGCGCCAACGAGTGCGTGATCTTCAGAGCCAAGTAGATGAATTGAAAGACCTTGTGAACACACTCCTGAGTGTGATTTGTGAGGAGCCGGATGGGGTGCATAGCGGAGCGGCACCGACCATACCTGGCCAACCAGCAAACAATTACTGCATGTAAGGTCAACCTTTGATGACCGCTAGCGGATTCAGGCGTGCAACAGGTCGAGCAAGATTGGCTTGATCAGTCAAGGCAATGACTTCATCGACGTCCTTGTATGCATCTGGTGCTTCTTCTGCGAGAACATTTGGTGTCGATGCATGTATGCGGATACCTCTTGCTTCTAATTCGAGTTTGAGCGCCTTCCCATCAATTGTTTTCTTAGCCTTTGTCCTCGACAGTGCTCGACCTGCCCCGTGGCAAGATGAACCAAAGGCTTGATTTGTGCCCTGTTTGGGTCCAGACAGGAGCCATGAACCGGTCCCCATATCGCCTGGGACCAACACTGGTTGGCCACTGTCGGCGTAGCCTTGCGAGATTTCGCTATGGTTTCCAGCAAAGGCTCGTGTTGCACCTTTTCTGTGGACGCAACACGTGCACTCAACACCATCGATGTGATGCTTCTCTACTTTTGCAATGTTGTGGGCTACGTCATACAACAATCGGGCTTCACCATCGACGCCCAATTCCAATTTGAGAACTTCACGCAGTCGATGAGCCAAAGCGCTTCGATTGGCAAAGGCAAAATTCGCAGCAGCATTCATTGCATCAAAGTACGATTGCCCCTCTTTGCTGTAAAACGGTGCTGCAGCCAATTGACGATCTGGCAAGACATAATCCCATTCATCATCAACCCACATCCCGTCACGAGAGGTGTACCGTGCTTCAAGGGCACGTACGTGATCACTGCATACTTGATGGCCAAGGCCCCGTGAACCGGAATGAATCATGGCCACGAGTTGTCCTTCGAAAAG
>DUIP01000227.1:3940-4256 GCA_013330285.1 Candidatus Poseidoniaceae archaeon | reverse complement strand
TGCTGCAGCCAATTGACGATCTGGTAAGACATAATCCCATTCATCATCAACCCACATCCCGTCACGAGAGGTGTACCGTGCTTCTAGGGCACGTACGTGATCACTGCATACTTGATGGCCAAGGCCCCGTGAACCGGAATGAATCATGGCCACGAGTTGGCCTTCGAAAAGCCCCCATTTTTCTGCAGTTTCTTGATCGACTGTTTTTCCAACAGTTTGCAATTCCAAGAAGTGGTTTCCGCTTCCTAAGGTGCCCAGTGCTCGAAGACCACGCTCCCGTGCACGACTCGATATTGACGCCTCTTCCGTATGAAGG
>DUIP01000227.1:583-3736 GCA_013330285.1 Candidatus Poseidoniaceae archaeon | reverse complement strand
TTTTTCTGCAGTTTCTTGATCGACCGTTTTTCCAACAGTTTGCAATTCCAAGAAGTGGTTCCCGCTTCCTAAGGTGCCAAGTGCTCGAAGACCACGCTCCCGTGCACGACTCGAAATTGACGCCTCTTCCGTATGAAGGACACCATTGGACTCGATATGGGCAAGGTCTTCATCAAAGCCAAATCCGAGTTCAACAGCAGCAGCGGCTCCGCCTTGAATCAAGTTGTCCAACTGCCGAGGGTTGATCTCGAGACCACCTTTTCCTGATGCACCAGCGGGGATCCTTCCTGCAAGCCTTCCAGCCAGTTTTTTCAAGTTAGGAATATCATCTTCAGTGGCGTCGAGTGCGAGCATTCTCACGCCACAATTGATGTCAAAACCGACGCCTCCTGGAGAAATTGCGCCTCCTTGTTCTCCTGCTTCAGTGTCTGTTGCAACGACGCCTCCGATTGGCAATCCATATCCAAAATGCCAGTCGGCCATAGCCCATGCTTCTCCAACAATACCGGGGAGTGAAGCAGCATTCACGAGCTGTTCTGGCCCCCGATCATCAGCATGGTTTTGCAAATGTTGAGCATTGGTGACAAGCCTTGCATCGACCTTCATGTTTCCATGGGCCTTGATGCGCATTGTACCATCACCTTCGTCGGTGAGGTGGTCGCGCCAATCTTCGGCCATGTTCGTGCCACGGGCAAATCCTCTTTGAGGATTGTTCAATGCAAATGGAACAATACACAGCACAGGTTTCAAGGGGGAGGCTTTGTTGGGAGAAGTATTCCTCCAAGGGCGTGATGCTATGAGTTTGCCACCAATCGATTTAGCCGTCTTCCACGAGAACGGTTATCTTCGCAAACAATGCACCATCACTGGGTTGTGGTTTTGGACCACTGATGAATCAAGAGAAACATGTGGCGACACAGCAGAAGACGAGTATTCCTTCATTGGCGCTCCTTTGATTCAAGGCTATCCAATGCGGGGCAAGGCCCTCAAAGATGCCATGAGGGAAACGTTCCTGAATTTCTTTGAAGAAAAGCAACACACTCGTGTGGATCCCTATCCGGTGCTGGCTCGTTGGCGCGATGACATTCACCTGACCATTGCTTCGATCGCAGATTTTCAACCCCATGTCACTTCTGGTGAAGTCGAGCCACCTGCGAACCCTTTGACAATTTCACAACCCTGTATTCGTTTAACAGACGTCGATGCTGTTGGCCGCTCTGGACGACACTTGACAACTTTTGAGATGATGGCTCACCACGTCTTCAATCGTCCAGATGAAGGACGAATGTATTACTGGATGGAAGAATGTGTTCGGTACTGCCACGAATTGATGACAGAGGCACTCGGTATTGAGGCCAAGGAAATTACCTACGTCGAAAACCCATGGTGTGGTGGAGGTAACGCTGGTGCTGCAGTCGAAGTGATTGTTGGTGGATTAGAACTTGCCACTCTTGTGTTCATGAACATGGAAGAGCACCCAGATGGAGACATTGAGCTTAAGGGGGATACTTACCGTGAGATGCCATTGCAAATCATCGATACTGGTTATGGATTGGAGCGATTTTGTTGGGCTGCTGCAGGCACGCCAACCATCTATGAATCAATTTACCCTGAGACCACAGCGTGGTTGAAAGATCTCGCACAATTTTCCAACATCACCAAGCAATGGCCCGAACTTAACCTCGATGCACTTCTTGGAGAGATGAGTCGACTCAACGGCATCATGAACATCGAACCGGGGGTCGATGCCGATGAACTACGAGCAACCTTCCTGCGTCGACTCTCAGAGCGTGGCGTCGATGTTTCTGCTGAACAATTCTCGGCAGTGACTGAGCCATTGGCAAAAATTTACGCCATTCCCGACCACCTTCATGCCCTTTGCAACATGCTGGGTGATGGGCTCGTTCCTTCAAACGCAAAGGCTGGATACCTCGCTCGAATGCTTGCCCGCAGAACCTTACGCTTGAGGGATGAGTTGGAGTTGTCAGTCTCCCTTGCCGAGTTGGCACGTCACCATATCGAAGTGAACCTTGGTGGTGCAATGATGAAGCAGACGCACGATGGTTTACTTGGAATTCTTGAGTTAGAAGAATCTCGATATGGCGAGATGCTACGAAAGGGTGGCAATGTGATCAACACGCAGCTCAAACAACTGCCCAAAGATGCCGAACGAATTCCGGATGAAATTTTGTTCAACATGAATGATTCACACGGATTGGCACCTGATATGGCTGTGAATTTAGCTCGTAATGCAGGCTGGTCGTCCGTATCTGTCCGTACAGGGTTCGCAGCCGAAATGGCGGAACGTCACGCGAAGATGGCCAAGAAAGCGGCCCAATCTGTTGAAGCGAAACCCCTTGTTGAACACGTCCCTTCCTTGCCATCAACTCAACTTCTCTATTACGATGATGTTCAGCAGCAAGAATTCGATGCTTCAGTTCTGGCATGCATGCCATTGATTGGCGATGATCTTCCAGAAGGAGCGACGCACGGGATTATTCTTGACAAATCATGCTTTTACCCTGAAGGCGGCGGTCAGGAAGGGGACCATGGTGCCCTAAAGACTGATTCAAATCAGTGCAATGTCATTGACACGCGCAAAGTCGGTGACCATGTGTTACATCTTGTTGATGGCACCTTTGAAACTGGTGATTTGGTCCATGGTAGCATCGATTGGAAGCGTCGCAAGCAATTGATGGATCACCACACAGCTGTCCATATTGTTGGTGGAGCGGCACGTCAAGTTCTCGGCCCTCACATCTATCAGGCTGGTGCCAACAAATCAACGGAGATGGCTCGATTGGACATCACACATTTCAATCGGCTTACACGAGGGGATTTGGATGCGATTGAAGCCCTTGCCAACGATGTCTTGGTGCAAGTGCAACGAACAGAGAAGACAGAATTGAATCGAAAAGATGCCGACAAAAAATACGGCTTTGATTTGTATCAAGGTGGTGCGCCTAAGGGCAGTTCAATTCGAATCTTAAGGATTGCAGACCATGACATTCAGGCATGTGGTGGCACACACCACGACGAGCCAGGGCAAATTGGTTCGATTCGAATTGTACGCTCCTCAGCCGTTCAAGATGGCGTCGAACGGTTGCACATTGTCGCCGGCCAAGCAGCCCTGAAGTATGCCAGTGACCAAGA
>DUIP01000227.1:0-208 GCA_013330285.1 Candidatus Poseidoniaceae archaeon | reverse complement strand
GTTCCAAACGCCGAATTACCACGAACTTCCGAACGATTTTACAATGAATGGAAAGAACAGCGCAAACGAATCGAATCCCTCGAAGCAGAAATTGTACGGCTTCGAACCTCAGGCGGTGGTTCGGATTCGCAGGAACTCGACGGCGTACGGATTGTCATCATGGAAGCCCATGGTAATCTAAAGAAAATGACAAAGATGCTCAAGGAAC
>DUIP01000112.1 GCA_013330285.1 Candidatus Poseidoniaceae archaeon | reverse complement strand
ATGAACAGGGGTTCCAACTTCAGGATCTGCTTCGACGATAATGGTTTTCAAACCTGCCCGGGAGGCATGTAATCCTGCCGAACCACCACCTGGGCCTGCTCCGATGACAAGCACATCACACACTTGCGCTGCTTCGCCCATGGTCAAGTTCAATCGATGGAAGCACATGAAGCAAGCGGTCATTCCACTTGCTCGTCATCGTTGTACCGAGCGACGACAACTGCTGCGAAAGCAGTCACTAAGAGGCTGCTGACAAGCGAAATGGACGGCGTGTCTTGAGCGACAACCTTCTCTTCTTCGACTTCCTCAACCGGGGCTGCTTCGACGATCACCGTTCCGACCATACCAGCGCTTGCGTGCGGTTCGCAGACAAAGCTGTGCGTGCCTGCTGTTCCGGGCTCAAAGACAAATCTGTAATCGACATCTCGCTCAGGTTCACCCGAGTCAAACAGTCCGTCATCAGCCACGGCATTGTGTGGAAGGGCTTGACCTGACCACATGAACCGAACGGCTTGTCCCTCGGTTACCGTCACTTCCGAGGGACTAAAACGGAGGCTTGAACTGTCGACAGTGACAATCACATCGGAGGAATCTGCTGCTGCCATTTGAGTGGTTGCACACAGAAGCGCAACCGAAATCATCAGCATGAACACCCTGCGCATAGACGGAAATGGGAGCAACTCCCTTTCAATGCATGTATCAAACCGATGAGAATGAATGCATGAGCGCACAGAAAAATACGACGGTTCAAATGAAGGCCGCCCCACGCAAGGTTGTGGCGTGGAAGACTTCCAAACGGTGGCTCGAGCATCTCGAGCAACGAGGAGAGGTGCTGCGCATCAGTCGGCCCGTCGATGTACAGTTCGAAGCAGGTGCAATTGCAGACCTCCTCGTGAAGAACGACGGCCCTGCTGTTGTCTTTGAACAACCTCGGCTTGCTGATGGCTCCATCAGCGACATCCCACTTGCGATGAACCTGTTTGGTGACCAAGACCGTACCATGCGGGCGTTGGGCGCAACTCATGAAACCGAAATTGGAGACCGAATGGTCGCCATGATGAAGCCAGATATTGGACTCTACATGCGAAAGCCATGGAAAGCCCTCCCTCTGCTCAGAGACGCTTTGGCGATGCCTCCGAAGAAGAAGCGGAAAGGAAACTCACAACGCGTTCGACTTCCAACCGATCTCACCCGATTGCCCATTCCAACAACTTGGCCAAAGGACGGTGGGCCGTTTGTTACCCTTCCGTTAGTGGTCACCAAGAACCCGAAAAATGGAGAGCACAACCTTGGGATGTACCGAGCCCAAGTGTTTGGGCCGAAGGAAATCGGCTTGCATTGGCAGATTCACAAGCATGCGGCAGACCATGCAGCAGCCGTCAAAGAAGCAGGTGGCGATGGACGAATGCCTGTCGCCATTTGCATGGGTGGGCCTCCCGAACTGATTTTCTCGGCCATATCACCCCTTCCGGACAACTTGAGTGAATACCAGTTTGCTGGAATTCTTGGAAGAAAGTCCCTACCAATCACCAAAGCATTGACTCAAGACCTGATGGTTCCCGCTGAAGCTGACATCGTGATCGAAGGCTATTGCATACCAGGAGAAACTCGACTTGAAGGGCCCTTTGGCGATCACTTTGGGTTTTACTCACTCACTGGCCAATATCCAGTGATGCACGTTACAGCCATCACATGCAGGAAAGACGCCATGCTCGCAGCAACAATTGTCGGCCTACCCCCGATGGAAGACGGTCATCTCGGCGAAGCGATCGGGCGCCAATTTTCTCCAGTGCTCAACTTCCAACACCGCGATGTGAAGAGCGTTCACCTCCCAATGGAAACTGGATTCCACAACCTTGCCGTTGTTGCATCCAAACAACGCTACCCTCGACAGGGTCGGAAAACTGCTGTTGGGTTGTTAGGCGCAGGTCAAATGATGTTCCTCAAAACCATCATTGCCGTTGACGAACATCAGAATCCTAAGGATTTGGAGGCTCTATTGGATGCCCTTAACGACAAGGTCGACATTGCCAGCGATGTGGTTGTTCTCGAAGGCATGGTTGCAGATTCCTTGGAGGCTGCAAGTCCGTACGAAAACGTTCACAGTAAGTTGCTCATCGATGCGACGACATTAGCGGCGGCGGACCCTCGATCGCCAAACCCACCACTCGAAGGTTCCTTCCGCCAAGAGGTGCCAGCATGGCGACAAGGTGAAGCTGAACCGCCTTCATTCGATCGCCTTGATGATGTGCTCGCCTTGGATGACGTGGTGGATGCACGCATGCTGAGAGGCAGCATCATGGTCGTCAGCATTGATGTCGAAGGTACGCCCACACCCGAAGACGGCTCTGAATCTTCAAATGACAGCGCTGAGGGGAAGAGAAAAGAGATGATTAACCAATTGAAGAATTCAATTTGGCAATTGGATAATGATTCTTCACTACGATGGCTCTTTATCACCAACAACGACCTTGATTTACACTGCAAGAAGGCGCGCCGCCGATTGCTATGGCAACTGACTTCGAGGTTTGACGTTGGGCGCGGTTTGAGTTTCGATGAAGCCCATCAGCGCCTATGCTGGGATGCTACAACCCCAATACCTTCGGAAAAACATGGGGTTCGACGATGGCCCTCAATCACCCTCCACAGCCAAGAAACACTGGAAAAGGTCGCAAAACACCCGGAACTTGCTAAGTACCAATGGCCGCCGCATCTTTCCTTTGGAGGCAAGGCTTGATGGACACGAAGCAGGTTCTATCGTTCATCAAAATTGAGCACACATTGTTCTCGCTTCCATTTGTCCTGATTGGCTATTTCATTGCCATTGATCAGTTTGACATCGCCCCTGGCATCGACTTGCTGTGGATCCTCTTGGCCGCTGTCGGTGCTCGAGGCCTTGCAATGGCCCTGAACCGAATCATCGACCGTGACATCGATGCGGCCAACCCCCGCACAAAGAACCGTCACCTTGCCTCAGGCGCCATGAGTCTGAACACGGCATGGGGGCTTGCTGGGGCGTTCTTGCTCTTGCTTTTGGTCAGTGCAGGCCTGCTCAATCAAGTCGCTTTGATGATGGCCTGGTTACCGGTGCTCACCTTCGTCGTCTACCCGTACATGAAGCGATACACCTGGCTGTGCCACTTCTGGCTTGGACTCTGCTTGGGCCTTGCTCCTGCAGGTGCGTGGGTTGCCATCGCAGCTGACGTGCATGGTTGGGCTGCTATCACTGGCCAACTCGCGACAGGCAATGATCTTCTTTGGGCTCCAACCATTCTTCCGATCTCGATCGGTGTAGCGCTGTGGATTGCCGCCTTTGACATCAATTACGCACGAATGGATGTTGAAAACGATCGTGAGCATGGCATCCGTTCGTTCCCGTCAACCTTCGATGAACAAGCGACAACACGCACCACCGTACAACTCACCTTGCTCTGGTTCGCATGCTTTGCCATCAGCGACCCAATGGATGAGCTGTGGTTTCTTGCATCTGCCGGCCTCATGGCCATTGTCAACATCTGGGTTGTTTTGCGCATGAATGCCTTTGAGGATTTCCAAACCACACTGTTTCGAGCATCGATGCTCACCGGTTGGGTATTGCTTGGTGCCCTATTGATTGGCT
>DUIP01000154.1:2889-9898 GCA_013330285.1 Candidatus Poseidoniaceae archaeon | reverse complement strand
TCAGGATCAAGCACACCGTCTTGGTCGGTGTCGTCAATGCAGCCATCACCGTCACGGTCCCATGGCAGTGCATCCGTCTGTGGGCATTGGTCGGTCCAAGCCTCAATGTAAGCGCCGGGAGTAAGGGTGCGTCCTGTGAAACCGGGGTGGTCAGCAGTGTACTTTCGTACTTTGAAGATGGTATTGGCCTTTGAATTTACTTGGTTGCCATCGGGGAGTGGTTCACCTTGTTCGATAATTCCATCTTTGGTCACTGGACTGATGTAGGTCCACACGATTTCCCCCTCAAGCGTGACCTCATACAAGGTGCCATGAGTGCCGTGGGTGATCAGCGTGTTGCCGTTGGCTAATCGTTCAGCACCAGAGACAAAACCTGCATACATGTCCTCTCCTTGGTTCCATGACCACGATGTGGTGTTGGGAAGGTACCTGTTGTGCTCATCAAGTTGATACTCGCCATCGATGATGACAGGCGTGATGACATCGACTGAGGAATAGCTGCCCGTCCGATAGACGCCGTTATTGAACACAATCAGGCTGCCTGCGCCTGGGCGGTCTTGTTCAATCCATTGGACATCATGCTGAGCAAACAGGCGTTTGTCTTGACTGTATCCAGCGTCGTATGCTTCAGGATTTCCCCACCTGTACAGGAAATCTCCACCCTTACCGTACGTACCTCCAGTGTGGCCTGCAGCCTCCTCTGTGGTTGTGCTGTGGTCGATAATATAGATTTCATTCATGTTCTTGCACGACAATGCGATCTGGTCCAGAATCGGGTTGTAATCAATGCCGTTGCAGTGCATCCAGTCGGCTTTTCCAGCTTGGGCTCCTGCGGCATCGACGAAGTTAATGTCGAGCAGTTCTGGATGTTCGGCAACCACGCCATAGTTGTCTTTGCTTGGGTCGTAGTCTTGCACCAAATGGTCCCAAGCATGCCAGCTCCAAACCACGTCGCCACCCGTTGTTCCATTAGGTTGGATTTCGACGATTTTGTCGGGCCAGACACCGTTGCTACCGCCCGGTGCATCGGATGCAATCGCTGGGTTTCGGCCCGCCTGCAGCCCCTCTTCTTCGGTTTTAGCCTCCCAAGCGATCATCAGAATGTTGCCGTTCGGCATTGGTTCGATGTCATGGTGTGAGATGTAATCGGTGGATGAATATTCAAACGACCAAAGCAAATCACCCTCCCAGGATATGCGTTCAACCTTACCAGCGGTCCCACCGCCGCTGAAATTACCGACCGCAGTTTGTGCGATGTTTGACGCGCGAAGCAGCGAACCATCATCGAGCAAATAGGCAGACATGCCCGGTCGATGACCACCTGGTGAAACCCAATGATGCACTTCTCGTCCATCGTGATCGATGAGGTAGGAAGTCGTTGTTGACATTGGGGAAAAGAGGGTGTATCCAGCACTGAGATTGTCGTTGCATTGAATCAATCCAACGGTCCAATTCTCACTTCGCTCTGCATTACAGAATGGCTCCTCCACGACGCCTTGCTCGATGTGTGAGGCTTGAGCATGAAGCAGTGAGCAAACCATGATGGCCGTAAGGAGCAGTGCTTTGCTGTGTTTGGCCATAGCGCAGTCTCGGCGCCAATCTCATATCAATGCCACGATGTTGAGCGTCTTATTCTTGAGCAGCATCGGCGATCTTCATCGCTGCTTCAATCGTGCTTGCCGCTTCTGCTGCACCTTCTTGGCCGGGGAACACCTGTACCTTTGTCTGGCCTTTGACGGTTGGCCCATCGCCTTCGGCAAGTTGAACCACACCATCGATCAAGGCGTTAAAGTCGAGGCGGAAATGAATTGTATTCGACTCATCAAGTCGCTGTTCGAGTTCTTCAAGAATGGTTTGGAGGTTCGCAGTCCCCAGCATTGCAAGTGCCTTAAGTGCAGGTCCTTTACGGGTGATTTTGGCTTCAATCATGTGAAGTTCGGACCCGTGGTATGAGGTGGTGCGCTCGATTTCGATCGCTTCATCATCGCCGATTAACCACGCCAAAGCATCTGCAACCACGTTCTCATCAGCAAGACCACTGGCCGTGGCTCGCCATGTGATGTGATGGAGGCTCATGGGTAAGGGTCGACTGCATGGTATTTGATGATTGATGATGGTCTGCTGTCGCATGACATCTTCAGACCAAGGCGACGTCCCGCTCGACGATCCAATCATACATCGATTGAATGGTTGGAGCAAGGCATCGAGCGTCTTCAGTCATGTTGTATTCGACAGTTTTTGGATAGGTGTCAACGACCCTACGCGTGATTAAGCCATTCTTTTCAAGTTCTTCCAAACGACGCGATACCGTCGTCGAAGAACTGTCCACAAGTTGCTTGAGTTCTGTGAATCGCATTGGTCGTTGCTTTGCGTTCAAGAGGTAGAGGATGTGCAATAACTTCGATTTGTTCAACAAAGCGAGGAGTTTGTCAACACGAGCAAAAACAGGGTCACATTCTTGTTGCAATCGGGCCACCTGTTCTGTGTGTGGGTGTGTCTCTATTTGAGACCTAAGGTTCAATGTTGAGCCATGTATTGCTCTCATAGCCGGATGAGTCCGTTTGTCCTCAGTATGTCAGTTGAACATCTGATGCGGTTGCAAGCGCAATCACGCCAGGTGGGCCGCTCCATTGAACGCCATCATCGGGTACAATCAACGCACCATCACCTTCACTGTGACCAAGGACTGCTTTGATGGAGGCGAACGAGAGGTACAGTGTGGCACCAGAGATGAGCGTGTCCATGAAATCGGAAACCATCGGGATTTCTTGCCCAAGTTCAGCAAGGTAATCTGGGTCGAGCAATCGAGTGCCAGCTGCGGCGAAAAAGACGCTCACTTCATGGCCATCATTGACGGCTTGTGCAGCGCATGCCAAGCCAACAATGGACTTCATTTTGTCATTCTTAGGTTCGGATACAAATTTCACAAAGACAGATTTTGTCATGCCCTCGCCTCGAGGCGGATGGTTATCAAATTGTGCTGGTTGACCCGTTGCTGTTTTCGCCCAAGTTAGCGGCCGATGGTGTTGCTAATTCCCTCCGAGTTTCACCCGGATCAATAAACAGAGCGCCAAAGATGACGAATGTTTCCAACACCGCTGCAATAAGGAAGAGTGTAGGGTAGTCGAAGCGCGATGAGATTGGATCGGTCAACTGGTATCCGATGATGGAGGAGAGGTTCATCATGGCCATGTAGGCGGTAAATTGCGTGCCACCGACTTCGCTCCACGTCACCCTCATCACCAGCGAGTAGATGTTGATCGTCACAAGACCCCAAGCAAAGGTACGAATCGACCACATCACCATCATGAAGGTTCCACTGCTCCACATCGACTCACTCATGCCCCAAAGCGCAGTCGTCAGCGCAGTGAATAAGGCGCCGTAAATGATGACCGATTTGCCACCAAAGCGCTTCCCAAGTTGGCCTCCTGCAAGGTAGCCGAGCATGGTGAAGACAAGGATGAAGCCGCCTTTTGTGACGTTGAATTGTTCAACACTCCATCCCAATTCTCGAACGAAAAGAAGGGGTAAGACAGGGATGAGGAAAAACGAGAGCGACATAACGACGCTCAACAGGATGCCTAATTGTGCAGAACGCATGGAGAACGCAATCTTGATTTTGGCAACGATTTCCTTGAAATCACGCTCTTCAGAACTCACCTCGTCTTCGGCGTCGCCTTCACTCCACGGGAACCGTTTCTCTCCCGGTCGCTCAGTCATCAAGAGCGGCACCAGCATGATGACCACAAGGATTGGAATCTGTAACAAAATAGTGCCCTTGATGCCAAGTGTTCCAATCACCAAGCCAAGACCTGCCCCACCGATGATGCCACCAACTGACTTTGCAGTGAACATGTAGCTGTTGACTTTCTCGATCTCATGTGGCTGCAATACATCAACTGCCAGTGCATCGGTGCTGACATCCTGCAGCGATGTGAAGATGTTGTAGACAAGGAACATCCACGCCATGGTCAGAACGTTTTCTTCTGGGTTTGGAATCAACATCATCGAGGCAAGCACCACAATCATTCCACTCTGGGCAAGAAGAATCCATGGGCGCCTTCGTCCCATCGAAGGGTATTGGAAACGGTCAATGACAGGGCCCCATAGGAATTTGACCGACCAAGGTAGCGTGCCAAGCGTGAGCATCAGTGCCAACTCTGAGGCACCGACGCCTTTGTCTGCCAAGAAGGTGAGAAAAGCGATGGTAATGAATCCCCAGGGAATGCCTTGAGCCACATACAAAGCGCACAAGGTCACCACCCGGGCGCGATAACTGTCGACCAATGTTTCTCCTTCCGATGAAGAATCACCAGAAGTTTCGTCTTCCTCTTCTTCCAACACCATCCCCATTTGGAATCGATCACGGTTTAGGGAAATGAAGCCAACAAAGGCGAATAAACCGATGAACCAAGGTGAAAATACAAGGCCGGAAAGCGTGCCAGTCCCCACACTCAATGCTTCTGAATCTTGATCTGAGGAGGTGCCACCCTGATTGGAGGCATTGACAATCGGGAACGTGCCCCCCACGTCGAGGCCTTCATTGTTATCGCTGTAGTAGATTCGGAATTTCGGCTCGCATTGTGCAATCGCCTTGTTTGGGTCAAGGCACTCTTGGAAGGTCGGGGCTGGCTTACTGAATTGAACATTGAGTTCAGGTACACTTCCTTGTTCCCAATAGGTCATGTTCTCTGTAATCTCAATCTGCCATGTGAGTTGTTCATCGGAGAACGTCGGAATTGGGAACTCCTGTGAGGCCAGCACTTCGCCTCCTCGATTGAACGAAAGCGTGAGTTCATCGCCACCGCTTGTTTCTGAAGATTGAATCAAAAATCCAAATTTGAAGGAAATGACTCCGTCCGAATCGAGGTGCATCGGGGCGACAAGGGCATCATCAAGAGGGCAAGAAAAATCGATATTTTCTGTGTCTTCGTACTCCCCAAAGCCAACTTCAGTTTCGCCTTCGGATGAAAAATGATTGAAACAATCACCCGTATCGAGGCCACTATCGCCCCAGATGTACATGGTTGAACGCTCTGGGCTGGGTTGCTTGTCGGCTTCTGTTTGTCCAGCGACGTGGCCAATGGTCAATGAAAAGAGCATCAAGAGCACGAGGGCGAGGGGGAGGGCTCGTCGTGCCATTGAGCCAACCACCGACCAAGACCATTCAAAGGTGTCGAAGCAGCGATTCAAGGCATTGCACCTGCATTTGTTGTTCATCGTTGACATTTTATACCCCGGCCAAGAGCACGAGGCATGGGTCAATGGAAGTCAGTGCTTGTGCTGATTCTCTTTGTCTCGTCCTCACTTGCGGGTTGTCTTGAATCATCTGTTGATGAGGCAATGATTGATTTCGTCGTCGAATATGAATCGGATTCAGGTGTGGTCATCGAAACCTATGTCGATGGAGAACGCATCTCTCTTGAAGAAGTCGAAGTTGAATTTGACTTTTCAAAGACCACTTCCTCACGAGCGATCGAGACCTATGGTCTTGAATCGATGGATGGTACAGAAACCATCACAGTGGATGCAGGGGTTGCATCTTCTCTTTCCTATGCCTTTGACGAGCACGGCATACACAACGTGACCCTGTTCGCTGTCGATGCATCAGGTGTGAAGACGAGTCAAATGGTTTCCATTCGTGTTGACTTGCGAATTGATTGGTCCGAAGCGAAAACAAACGATCCTGCAGTTTTGCCGTTCAACCCCACACCAAACAACGGAGGCATTCATCCAATTGCTATTGAAATCGAATCAACGGTTGAAAATCCAAGCCTGATTGACGGTATTGGAGGAGGGGGTCAAACGGTCGAATTCTCATGGAATATTGTTGACGAGCTTGATGACACCTGCCAAAGTAAGGGTGGTACAGCAGAGGATGGGGGCGAGGACACCTGGCAGACCATTCACTTCAACACCTATCTTTTGCATGAATTGCGAATTATCCCTGAGGAAGGTCAGGATTACCTCAACATTCAGCAAACAGTTTCGGTGCTTTACAGCAGCGATTAGCGACCAAAAGGGTCAACAATCGACTGTCATATGTTGAAGAAAAATTCTGCTTTTGTTGCCTTCAATGCCTCGTTTTGCGCAAGGTTGACGCCTCCTGTCCACAGGGGGTTCTTGAAATAGGGGAGGTTTGTCGCAGGGGTGCAAGTGGGGTAGCCCCCGCAATACACACACCCAGAGTTGATCCCATGGCAAAGAAAGTAAGTGCAAAGGCACGTGCAGCAGCACGTAAGCAACGAGACAAGTGGAAGATGAAGCGCTGGTACACGATTCGTGCACCTCGCAATCCATGGGAATTTAAGAAAATTGGAGAAACTTTGGGCGAGTCCGATGAGCATATCATGGGCCGTGTGTATGAAATGACGCAGCAAGAATTCAATGGTGACTTCACCAAGATGCACGTGATCCTCCGATTCCGTGTCACAGAATGTGTTGGCCAAGACGCCTTGACCACATTCATCGGTCACCACCACCAAACCGACCACATCCGCCGACAAATCCGCCGGTACCGTGGAAAGGTCGACGATGTCGTTGATGTCGTGTCCACCGACGGATACCTCGTTCGATTGAAGCCACTGATCATCACGCAGAAGCGTGTTCAGACCTCGATCAAGCAAGCCATGCGCGCCAAGGCACGTGAGTTGATTATCGCTTTCGCAGCCAAGGCCACCTACGCTAAGATTCAAACTCAAATTTTGGACGGCACCATGGAAGAAGAAATCCGCAAGGCTGTCAAGCCGATCTACCCTGTGAAGAGCGTCGCTATTCGTAAGAGCCAACTCTTGCAATCAGGTGTCGTCGCTGACAGTGGCAAGACCCTTGACGAAATTCATGCTGAAGAAGCACGAAGTGATGCTGAACTCAAGGCAAAGAAGGCTGCAGCCCTTGCAGCAGCCATGGAAGACGAGGAAGAAGAAGGCGACAACGCTCCTTCCATCCTCGACGCCGCAGAAGCAATGGAACCTGCCTCAGAAAAGGCAGAAGAACCTGTTGAAGAAGC
>DUIP01000154.1:0-2547 GCA_013330285.1 Candidatus Poseidoniaceae archaeon | reverse complement strand
GAAGAAGCACCTGCCGAAGAAGCAGCACCTGCTGAGGAAGCAGCCGCCGTCGACCACAGCAGCATGACCGTTGCTGAGTTGAAGGAACTGCTCAAGGCCGCTGGAAAGCCTGTCTCTGGAAAGAAGGCAGACTTGATCGCCCGCCTCAACGAGTGAAGCCCCTATGGCCCGCCTCGTTCAAGTGACCAGCGAAAGCAAGGTCCCGGTGGCTGAACAGCCACAGGGTTGATAGCAACTAAGGCAAGGTGGAATGAACATGCAACGACTTGGTGTGATTGGTGGTACTGGACTCATTGACATGACCTTGGGTGAGCAACTCGGTGCTCATGGTTTGAGCCTCACTCAGCGCGATGACGTGACGGTTGAAACGCCCTATGGCGAGGTGCCATTGACCTGCATGGAACTTTCGAAAGGCGAAGAAAAGAAGCAACTCATCTTCCTTCAACGCCATCATAACCACGGTGCACCAAGCCGCCCCCCACACATGATTGAACACCGTGCCAACATTCGTGCGTTATTTGACGCTGGTTGCGAAGGCGTGATGGCTGTGTGTTCGGTCGGTGCGATCCCCGAAGATTTCCCTCCTGGCAAGGTTGCTCTTGCCGACCAATACATCGATTTCACTGGCCATCAAAGCACCTTCCATGATGACGCTGCACTCTTCACTTCGGTGACTGACCCATTCGATTCTGAACTCAATGCTGCGCTTGAAGCAGTCTTGCGAACGGCTCAGGACTTCGACGCCAAGGAGCGGATGCGCTACACCTACTGGCTTGCCCAAGGTCCACATTTTGAGACCAAAGCTGAAATCGATGCGATTGATACACTCGGCGGGCATATGGTTGGCATGACGATGCCTCGCGAAGTGAAATTGGCGAGAGAGTTGAACCTCCCATACGCAGCAGTGTGCATTTCTTCGAATTGGGCTGCTGGACGGGAACCTGGAAATGCCAGCCAAGATCTTGACCACCACAGCGTCTCTTCCCAAGCCAACAGAAGGCTCGCTCCTGTGTGGGCTTGTATGCTTCACTTGTTGACAATGTGAGCATCGAAGGCATTAACCTCCTTCGATGCAAGGCTATGTCATGCAAGGAAAGAGTGTTGACGAATGGATGGCCCATGAGCCCGAACATGAATGGGACGTCATGATGAAGAAGGTCGCTGCCTTTCATCACAAACATGACTTCGAGGCCAACAATGGCCATGATATGGGTTACAGAATCGCGCTTACCGTTGAAGAGCTTGGTGAATTTGCAGCGGCTGTGACCAAAGGCAAACCGTTGGAAGACTGTGCTGAAGAAATGGCTGATGTTCTTTTGTTGATGATGGGGCACGCCGTCGCTATGGAAGTTGACCTCAAGGCAGCGTTTGAAGCAAAGTACGCCAAAATCATGCAGCGTCCATCTCGTCAAGGTCGTCTGGGGCTTCGGGTGACTGAATACTCGCCAGATGAATGATCAGCGAATCCAGTGTTGGAATGTCATTGGATGTTCGTCCCTCGGACCTGCAGGCACTTGACGCTCACCGATCAAATGGAAACCTTCACCTTCCATCGAAGGGGCAAATGTATCCGCATCTTCAACCGCTGTGTGAATGATGGTCTTGTGAATTTCTTTGGTGTGCTCCAAGAATAAGGCGTAAATCTCGCCACCGCCAATGATCATGATCTCCTCATCTTCGCCAAGGGCGAGGATGGCATCGTAATCGAGCACCTCGACATCCTCTCGTGGTGTTCTTGACATGACGATGTTGCGTCGGCCAGGCAAGGCCTTTGGAAGACTGTCCCAGGTTTTTCGACCCATGACGATGGTTTTTGACATGGTCACTTGCTTGAAGTGTTGCAAATCGCTCGATTGCCGCCAAGGCAAGTCGCCATCCTTTCCAATAGCGCCATTGGTATCGCAAGCGAAGATCATTGTGAACATTTGAGCACCTCACACTGCAATCGGTGCTGAAATATGCGGGTGGTGTTCGTAGCCAACCACTTCGATGTCATCGTAGGTGAACCCGTCAATATCGGTGATGCTGGGGTTGAGTTTGAGTTGCGGCAAGTCCATTGGCTCACGGGTGATTTGCAGGTTGGCTTGCTCAAGATGGTTGCTGTAGAGATGCGCATCGCCGAGGGTGTGAACAAATGTGCCAGCCTTGAGGCCACACACCTGTGCCATCATGTGCGTGAGCAATGCGTAGGATGCAATATTGAAGGGGACGCCGAGGAACACATCGGCGCTGCGCTGGTACAGTTGGCAGTTGAGTTTGCCGTTGGCCACATGAAATTGGAAGAATGCGTGGCAGGGCATGAGCGCCATTTCATCAAGTTCACCAACGTTCCAAGCCGAGACGATGATTCTACGGCTGTTGGGATTGTTCTTGATCATGTCAATGGCTTGTTCGACCTGATCGATGATTCGTCCGTCCTTTGATTCCCAACGTCGCCACTGCTTGCCATAGACGGGACCCAAATCCCCGTTCTCATCAGCCCATTCGTTCCAGATCCTGACGCCATTTTCTTGGAGATAGGCCACGTTCGTATCGCCTTTCAAAAAC
>DUIP01000056.1:3680-4192 GCA_013330285.1 Candidatus Poseidoniaceae archaeon | reverse complement strand
ATACCAATGGTTTTCCCGAGTCCCTTCCCACTGGATTCGTGACACATATTGGAACAATCGGGCATGTTGTTTGTACCCAAGGCTCGAACATAGGCTTGGTAGAGAAATGCGGCTTCATTTGATGTCCGTCCAGAAGTGTAGAACACGGCACGATCAGGTGAATCCAATTCCTTAATCGCGGTTCCAATTGTAGAAAATGCCTCTTCCCATGTAATGCGTTCATAATGATTTGAGCCTGGCTTTAGAATCACTGGATGTGAAATCCGCCCTTGTTTGTTCAGCCAATAATCGGACCGTTCAGCGAGTGATTGTATGCTGTGTTTGGAAAAAAATTCAGGTGTGACCTTGGCTTTCATCGCCTCATCGGCAACAGCTTTAGCACCATTTTCACAAAATTCGAATGGGGTGCGGTGGTCGGGATCCGGCCATGCACAACCTGGACAATCAAACCCATGTTGCTGATTGACCATCGTGAGGGTTTTGACGGTTTTAACAAGACCCATTTTTTTGAC
>DUIP01000056.1:0-3277 GCA_013330285.1 Candidatus Poseidoniaceae archaeon | reverse complement strand
ATTTTTAATTTAAGGTCATCAGCAGGTGTTTCCGGTGAAAAGTCCCCTCTCATACCAATGCCTCAGTGCCAACGTGACGGCTTGGGTTCTCAAGGCTTGTCATTGTGAGAGGTGGCATGAGTGCCAATTGCAACACAATGGTTGGGTTTCACAAAGGCATAAATTCGCATTTGTAAGGCGCGAGCAGCATCTGCAGCTAGGGTCGAACATGCGCCAACACAGGCAATAGTCCCAATTCCTGATCGTGCGGCTTTTGCGACAATATCCCAGCCACATCTTCCTGAAAGCAAGAGAATGTTGCCCTCAGTATCAATGCCCTTCAAAGAGGCAATGCCAACAACCTTGTCCACAGCATTATGCCTCCCAATATCTTCGGCAACCCCGAGGATACCATCCGTTGGATGCATGATGGCTGCACCGTGCATACCACCTGTTTTTTGGAACCCGGTTTGCAGACTTTTCATTTCACCCAACCTTTGATTCAACATGGTTAGATCCACCGTGGAGTGGGTTCCAACATACAATGGTAAGCCATCGATCAATTGATCGAGGCCTGGTGCATTGCATGCGCCACATGAAGACGTCACAATACGTTGTGGATTCTGTTGGTTTGTACCCTTCAGCACGGTGGTTTTTGATGTGATCTCATAACCACCTTCGAGGGTTAAATCAATGACGATGTCGTTGTATTCTGCACGCCCATAGCCTTCTGTTATGCAGTGTCCAACATAGAGTGCTTTCAAATCACTTGGTGTTCCTAAAAGAGATGCGAATGTCCCATTTTTGTCATGAAGCCTCAACATTGTCTCGATCGCTAAATCGTCAGCTTCCAAGATGCTATTGGTGGAAAGGATTCGTTGAATCCCAGTGGCCCGATACAACTCCTTCAATCGCCATCATCTCCATTTTTGAGATGTTCTAGGTCAAAGAATTCAAATTGCAATTGAATCAGTTCCGCACTTGTTGTAGCAGCGGCATACGCTTCCAAAGGCTCTTTGTTTAATTCAAAGAAACGTTGGCCCCAGCGAAAAGCCCCGAGGACCTCATGCGCCTGCTCAACCCTGCCAATGAGAAACAACACAGTCGCTATGGCCTCCGCAGTGGTTAATCTGCCAGGTTTACCCCAATTTACTGGGTTTGCCGCAAGAAGCAGAGGGAGCATTCGCGGTTGAAGTCGTGTTCGCTTCATGACTTGTTCTACACTGGATTCGATGTGGACCCAACTGCAGTCAAGTCCCACAATTGCTCCACCGCGCGTGAGAATTAAATCATGATCTTCTGGCCCGAACACCTTGCCACACAACGGTTCAAGAATCACGCCTTTACGGGGAATTGAATTTATTTTTTTGTGGAGTTTCAAATTACCACGTTTAGCGGCTAGGACAGCCGTGTTTTTCTTTGGGTCGTCTTGAGCGAGCCATATCGCATGCACTGAAACTTGATCCACGGCAATCACTTGTTATCGGTGAAGTAGTCGCCAAGAGTCATGCCTCTGCTGGAACTTCGGTCAACATGAGTGGTGGTTTCTTCAGATGCTGCGACCCACAATGAAATACCAAGAACCCTTTCAAATTTTTTCAGCACACCATCCGTTGGTCGCTTACCAGATTCCGTTGCTTTGATGATGTTCACCGTTTCGGCCATTCTTTTTCCAAGTGTGGCATGATTCCATCCTTTTGCCTTACGGGCATTGCTAATTCGCTTACCGAAGTCGGATGCCAACTCCTTTTCATTCTTGAGCATGATATCTTTGCCTTTCCGCCCTCGTGCAGCGTAGGCAGAGGTATGGGCTGGCCGTGAGTGCATGGCTTGTGCTTTAGCAAGGCCCGGAGCCGTTTCTTTTGGACCCAGGTTCATTTTGTCAATGCAACGGCCACAAGCTGCGACCTCGGTTTTCCCCATTTTGACGCGCTTAACACTGACCTTCATCGCACCACACAACTCACAATCCGCCATAGAAATCAGTCCGCGATACTGGGTTATGCCGACAACCTTTGAAGGCTTCGTTGGCCTCTGTCCCAGTGTATAGTGCCCTTTAGTTCATAAACGCTGGGCGTTTAGAACAGTTGAGCGCTATGGGCACGGATGTTGAACAAAACGCACCTTCGAGGATTTCGTCCTCAGAAGATGACCTCAAAAATCTCGAGGAGGCTTTTGCATCGTTACAAGACCAAGCACAAAGTCTCATCAATGAACGTACTCAAATGGAGAGCGATATTCGCAACCTCAAAAAAAGAGCCCAGCGACTGGACGATGAAGTACGCCTCCTCAAATCACCACCATTGATTATCGGCCATTTACAAGACGTCCTCGATGATCGAACCGCTATTGTGCGATCATCCAACGGTACAGTGTTCCAAGTTTCACTCAATCAAAGGCTTGAACCAAAAACGCTCAAGCCGGGGACAAGGGTGGCGTTGAACCAAGACACTCTTGCAGTAATCGAGGTGCTCCATGACGCATGGGATCCAATGGTAAGTGGTGCAGAAATGGTAACCAAGCCAGATATCTCCTATGACGCTGTAGCAGGCTTAGATGAGCAAGTAGAAACGGTGAGGGAGGCGATTGAACTTCCACTCACTTCACCTGAGTTGTTCAAAAAAGTAGGCATAACACCGCCAAAGGGTATTCTCCTTGTTGGCCCACCTGGGTGTGGTAAAACCTTACTCGCAAAGGCTGTGGCAAACCAAACAGATGCTACATTCATACGAATGGTCGGTAGTGAATTGGCCCAGAAGTACATCGGTGAAGGTGGAAGAATGGTCCGAGAATTATTTTCGTTGGCCAAAGACAAATCTCCTGCAATCATTTTCCTAGACGAAATTGATGCGATTGGAGCAAAACGATTGGATGGATCGACCAGCGGTGATCGAGAAGTGCAACGTACATTGATGCAACTTTTGGCAGAACTTGATGGGTTCGATGCTCTTGAAGATGTCAAAATTATCGCTGCGACAAATCGACCAGACATTCTCGATGATGCGCTGTTGCGCCCGGGTCGATTTGATCGAATTATTACCATTCCATTGCCCGACGAAAATGCGCGGAAAGCAATTCTCGAACTCCATACATCGAAAATGTCGACAAAACGTGTTCGTCTCCAGAAAGTGGTTGAAAAGACAGAGGGTTACTCTGGTGCAGAACTCAAGGCGACGTGTGTCGAAGCTGGAATGATTGCCATCCGAGATGGGCGCAGTTCGGTGACAAACGATGATCTCATGTTGGCAGTTTCAAGGCTGAACGAAAAGAAAACAACCGGCGGTAGGTCATCAACGCC
>DUIP01000180.1 GCA_013330285.1 Candidatus Poseidoniaceae archaeon | reverse complement strand
GCACCTGATACCCAGAACATAATCACGAGCATGACGATGAGGAACAGAGGCATTGCTACTGCGACTACAACATACGACTCAGCCATCAATCCAAGGGTTTCTAGGAATACTGTTAGGCGGATTCTGTTCTCACGCATGTAGTGCTCGGCACGATTTAGGAAGTACAACTTGAGATTGCCACCACTGGATAAGGTTCCTACCATTCCTTGGAAAAACTCGGTTGCCCACGGAGATGCGGCACGATCAACTGCGTGCTTAATCGCGGTAATCAAGTCCATTCCCAAGAGTGTGATATCCCGATAAATCATGGCTGAATCATATGCAATTTCACCATAAATTTCCTCATTAGCTGCTAGTGATTTGAAAATTTTCATCGGTGTCGCGTTTGCCGCAGACATCGCTGCTGTATACGATGCAGCATAGGGTAGGAATTTCTCTAACCGCTCTCCACGGGCATCTTTTTCACGTTGAGCGGTATTTGAGAAATACTTGAAAGCACCATAGGGCAATAGGAATCCAAACAAAGCAACAATGATCACTTTTGCTACAAATCCCATAGTCTTGGTCTCATAGAATGGGCACCCACCGTAATCGTAACCTTCACTCGACCAACCCAACGACGTATCGATCAACTCTTTGTTTTCGAACGCCCAAATGATACAGGGGTCGACACTCTCAGCAGTTTGCTGATTTTCATAGAAGGCCACAGCACCAAACCCGGGTGCAAACACTAGAGCCAACAAACCAAAGCAGCCAATTGCCGTCATAATCGTCGACATCATCGTGGTCGCTTTGTACACTTCTGGCATGACACGAATGTCAGCCTGAGCCAACGTCTTCATCAGCTCCTTGTCATTTCGTGCACCTTTACGGTAAAATCCACCAAAAATGGCATTAGAGAATTTTTGCCATTCGGTAAGGACCATTCCCTCAAAAAGAGGTCCTGTGTCCTTTTTCTTTGCCATAATTATGCCTCTCAGTAACCTATCCCTTGTTCAACTCATCAACGCAGCCCATCCACTCGAGCCAAAACGTCGTTCGGGCGAACGTAATACTCGGTGATGATTTGAGCCACTTGGTCTGATTTCCGGATATCATTGAGAACCATCCAATCGAGAATTCGCTTTCGAGTTCGCAACTCTTGACGCATCTTTTCTTGACTGAAATTGATCTTGACCATGATTTTCTCCAACACGTAGGACTTACCTGAGAAATCGAAATCATCACGAGCAGGGTCCCATTTGAACACCTCATTCGTAATCACTTCTTGACTGTGGGGATCTACACCGACAATCTCGACTACTTGCTTGGTTCGACGTACACGTCGCCCATTGATACGTGTCTGGATCTGAATACAAACCGCTTCAAGCGCAGGCAATAGAACTCGTGGAATGTCAATCGGTTTATTCTCCAAACGGTGGACTAGGCTGGGTACAGAGTCTGCGTGAACTGTTGAGTATGAACAGTGACCAGTTGCCATGGCTTGGAATAGAACGTATGCCTCAGCACCACGAATTTCACCCACAATGATGTATTCTGGTCGCTCACGCAACGCTGCCTTCAGCAACTCGAACTCACCGATTTCACCCTCACTCGATTCACCACCGAATCCCTGTCTGGTTAGACCTGGAATCCAGTTGGGCTGAGGGATGTTCACCTCACGGGTGGATTCGATACTGACAATTTTCATCTGCCATGGAATGAACAAACACATCGCGTTCAATGTGGTTGTCTTTCCGGAAGCAGTACCTCCGACAAACAACATTGAAATTTCATTCTGGAATGCAATCCAAAGATAGGCGACCATCAAACTGGTCATGGTACGGAATGCCACAATGTCACACGGACTGAATGGATCTTCACGGAAGCGCCGAATACAGAATGTCGAACCACGTGTCGATACCTCACGGCCCAACTTCATCACAATTCGCGAACCGTCCATGAGTGTCGCGTCCAGTAGAGGTTCGGCCACAGAAATGTGCTTTCCACAACGCTGTGCGAGTTTGATTACATAGGATTCCAATTCGACATCATCGGGCCATGCAATGGTTGTTTCAACCGATTCGAACTTACGATGGTAGGCGAAAATTGGAATGTTGGTTCCGTCCAAACTTACGTCTTCTACGTTGGCATCATTCATCAGGACGTCCATTCTACCGTAGCCAATGAGGTCGCGCTTGAGATAGTAGAAAATCTTCGAACGAGACTTTTTGTTGACCTTCAATCGATACGATTTGATGATTTGATCCATCGCCGCTCGAAGATACAACTCGGGATTTGCATCAATTTCTTCAATATCTGCAGTCAATGCTTGGATGAAGATACTCATAATTTCTGATCGAACCTCTTCTTCCTTCTTGGTCAAAGGTGGTTCAATCACTTGGTAAATGATGTTCAAAGTGCGTAAATCACGCACAATTCGGGCGAAAGCATGGGGTGGCATCACCGGATATTTGTCGAGTTCCTCATATTGCACTTGTTGGCGGCGTTGGCGTTGTCGCCGGCCACCGTCTCCTCTCCGCGCCATTCTCGATACCTCCTGCCCTTGGTGGTCGATACCGCTAGCACACTATAAGATTCCGCAGGGAACCATAGGTTCCCTACCTTTGTATCCAAAATTCAGTTCTGCCGAATCAATTTTCGAAAGCCGAACGACCCCATCGGCGCTCCAACATCATGAGGAAGGCTCCACCTAGCGCCAACAGAGCAACTGAAATGGCCACGATTCCTTGGAAGGACACCTCTGCATCATCGGTGTAAATACTCGATTCTGCATCAAATCCTCCCGCTTGAATTTGATCAAATTGATTGGCATACAGCGACATGTCTCCTTGGGTAAATGAGAGCAGAAACAAAGACACCAGTGGGAGCACGGTTGCTACCCAGAAAATCGCCATAATTTGGGTGTCAAAAATCGCCTTATTGGGCCGAAGACCCATGAGCAACCCACTGAGTGCAACAATGTACACTGAGTTGGCAAACATCACCAACAGAGCGGGCAATAACCCAACCCATTGATCAAGAAGGTGGGCCATGAGTACGAGAAAGAGGACTGATATCCAAGTAGTCATCAGGAAGTATACGATGATTTTCGCTCGCAGTAACTGGGGCACACGAACAGGCAATCCATTGAGAAAATCCGGACTATCAACCGCATTCAGCCAAGAGTAAAAATTGAATCCGAAGAAGCCCAAGAATGGAGCATATGAAAGCAAATTGATGGGAATCGGCATGTCACCATTGGTGGCAAAGTCAGCCATCCAAGCCAATGCCAGCAAAAATAGTAGAGGTACACAGTAAGATCCGAGC
>DUIP01000122.1 GCA_013330285.1 Candidatus Poseidoniaceae archaeon | reverse complement strand
GCGTGGTTTGAGGATGTAGGGCCAATTGGGCCAGTGTTGTTTTCTTTAACGATCGCACTTTCCATCCTCCTCCTTATTCCTTCACCTCTGCTGAAAGTCGCAGCAGGGGCTATTTTTCCATACTGGATTGCGGTATTGGTGAATTATGCTGCCTCGCTAATTGGAGGCATGCTCGCCTTCTTGACTGGAAGGTGGCTTTTCAGAGATCTCATCCAACAGTCAATTTCGAAGGATGAACGATTGACACGAATCGAAGATGCTTTGGCCGAAGATGCTTTGCGAATTTCCATCTTAGTTCGGTTATCGCCCGTCATTCCGGATGAATGGCTGAATTACATGATGTCGGCAAGTCCAGTTTCCTTCCGTGTCTTTATGCTTTCAAATGCAACTAGTTTTGTGTATTCGTTCGCTTATGCCTATTATGGGTATGTTCTTGGCAGCCTCGCGCTCAACAGGAGCGCTATACAAGGGGTTCAAACTTCACCAGCAGGGGTGGCGGTTCTTGTTCTCGGTATTTTTGCTTCGATCTTCGCAACCGTCTACATTACACGAGCCTCTAAGGCTGCTTTGGGTGGTACTTTGAGTTCGGAAAGCGAATGAGACACTCAAGAGGGAATCATTTTTTTTGGCCGCTGGTTTTGTATTCGTGTGTCGATTGGCCAAACCATGAGCCAAGGCGACTTACCTGCGATTCATGGTTCAGAGTGGAGGGCAAAGGCGCCGCTCACCTTCACCCAACCGCTGCTTGCTGACGCAGCCAGAACCGAAGTCCTCCGTTTTGTGGCTCAGCGTCATGACGGGCACTTATTCCTCGTCGCCAACGTATGGGATGTGTTGGCTGAAAATGAACCGGCCCAGTTTGAAGGGGAATCATGGCACACCTTTACAACCCGCTTTATCGAAGCAGTCCATCGAGGTCTGCAAGCTCAAATCAAGGCGAAAATGGGCCAGGATGAAGGGGTTGAGGTGATTCCCCGCCGCACTATGGATGCGTTTCTTGACCGGCGCGCTCAACACTTCCTTGTTGATTTACGCCTCACCTTCCGCCGTCTAGCACATTACATGGCGGTTGGCATTGGCCAACGCCTTGAATGGCAACGCATGATGACACGAACTCGGAAACTCGATGCTCACCTCAAAACCATCTACACCGATGGAATGGCCACTCCAGACGGAGGCATGTTCGGCGGCAAAGGTTTCCGTTCGACTTGGCAAGAAGGCGTTGTCGCTGTCGCAACCGCTCTTCAGCGCCAACCTGATGCCCCTCGGGACGCCCTCCCCGGAAAAGGGTATGATGGTGATTTAATTGCACCAATGATCAGGGATATTGGGCTTGGTCTCGCCATGGGGGACACGCCCCTCGATGTTATGGCTGCAAATTTAGGAAAGGCAGGCTCGAATCAAAACGGAGGCTGGGACAATGCTGGAGGCCGAGATTTACACGTTGGCGCCTGGCATGTTGGCGTACTTCCACCCACAGCCCCCCTCCCAATCGCTAGCGTGACCATGACCGGTCTTGCTTTTGCTGCGTGGCGACAGAACCTCGAGCGCTTCCATGTGGCTTGCATCGGTGAAGGCGCATCTTCTTCTGGAGAATTTTGGGAAGCAATGAACCTTGCAGGAGCCCGTGGTTTGCCGATTTGTTATATTCTTCAGAACAACCAAATTGCTCTTGATACACCTCCTGCAAAACAATCCGGCGTTGAGGTTTGGGCGGACAAAGCCGTTGCAATGGGCTTCCCAGCGTGGACCATCGACGGCTCAGACCCTGCGGCGTGGCATGCCAGTGCCGCTGTGGCTCGAGAATTTGCTATGGAAGGAGGTGGTCCAACGTTGATTCATGTCGAGACCATGCGGGGTTGTGGACATGCCCACCACCATGACGATCTTTACCTTGGCAATGCTTCAGGGACTCCACCGGGGTACGTCGATCGAGAACTCCTTTCGTATTGGGAAGCCAAGGACCCAATCCCGACGCACAGGCAACTTCTGCTCGACCTCGGTGTTGACGAAGTTGCATTGACGAACATGGAAGATGAGGAACAAGCTCTTGTCGATCAAGCCCTCAAAGATGTGACAGAAATGCCTTGGCCGGAACCAGAAACGGTGACAAAAGGCGTGACGACCCTCAATGATGCTGAAACACATCAACAACGCTTTGAACGGCTTCAAAACCCATTCGAAGGCTCAGATTCACCCGCTCCAATGGGTCTAGGTGAGACCAGCCTGGAGTATGTTGAGGCCGGAGGTTGGACCTATGCAAGGGCGATTCAACAAGCGATGGCAGACATTGCTACACGACACGGAGATCAATGCGTTTTCATCGGTGAAGATATGGAAGTCGCTGGTGCTTTCGGAATGAATATGGCCCTCAAAAATGCAGGCCATGCAGATAAGTTGGTCGATATGCCACTGTGTGAAGCTGTCATTGTTCACACCGGTACCGGGGCGGCCCTTTCGGGTATGCGGCCTATGGTTGAAATCCAGTTTGGAGGGTTTGCGGCTCTTGGATACAACGCTCTCATCAACAACGCAGCAATGCTGCGCTGGCGCTGGGGTGCCGATTGCCCAATGACGATTCGAGTGCCACTTGGTGCAAAGACTCGCTCTGGTCCTTTCCATGCCAACATGATCGAATCCTGGTTTGCCAATGACCCAGGAATGGTTGTCATCGCTCCTGGTTGCCCTCAAGACGCCTATGATCTCTTGATGGAGGCGGCGGAACTGAATGATCCAGTGATCATGCTCGAGCACATCGGTTTGTATGGCCTCGGTGGCGGGTTAACTGGTTGGGGCCAAAACATCAACCAAAAGGTGGACACTGCTCCTGTCAAGAAAGCGATTGAAGATGGACAACGGCACAAAATTGGCAAAGCAGCCGTCATTCGTGGCGGTCGTGACCTGACCTTGGTGACATGGGGTTCAATGATTCACATAGCAAAGCAAGCCGCAGATGTTCTTTCAGACGAGGGCATTGAAGTTGAAATCATTGATTTACGTACGCTGCTACCATTCGATGCTCAAACCTGCATCGATTCAGTCACTCGAACGGGGCGACTCGTGATCCTTCAAGAAGGTCAGTGGAATGGTGGTCTTGGTCACACCCTTCAGAGCAGAATTCTCGAATCAAGTTTCTATTCGCTTGAAGCAGCACCAGTTGTGATTGGTGCGATCGATACGCCAGTTCCGTTCTCCCCACCATTGGAAGATTTCACCGTCCCTTCGCTTGACCACGTGATCGAAGTGGTACGCTTTAGTGCTCAATCTTGAGGCTGCTTTTTCCCATAGATACGGATGTACACTTCTGCTGCAAGGAGTGCACCAGCGACGGTAGTTAAACTATAGAACGGTATGCTGGTGGCAAAACCGCCGACAATATTTGGTCCGAAGGTACGAGCAGGATTCATCGATGCACCCGTCATTGGACCGAAGAAGTAGGCAAGAATTCCCACAGCGCCCCCGACAAAAAAGGCGATGGAGACATGGGTTTCTGACTTGACGACAATCCAATAGATCGAAGCCATGAGGGAAAAGGTGATGAAAATTTCAACAGCTGTCCCCTGAAGCATGCTCACGTTGTTTGCAAGTTGTGTTTCCCCCACCCCGCCAAGCATCCATGCTGCAGTTAATGCACCTGCAAGTTGAGCTGCAATGTAGGGTGCTAAGGCTTCTTTCTCAAGATGACCTGAACGCATGAACGCAATACTCACTGCTGGATTGATATGGGCGCCACTGATTGGCTGCAGTGCCAAGATGGCGAGGGTTACAGCGAGGCCAAAAGAGATGGAAATCAGCCAACCGGGAGCGCCCATGGCTATGCTTCCGCAACCAACACCAACCATGAACCAAGTGCCAATAAATTCGGCAAAGGCACGCTTCAGCATATGAAGGTGCGACCGACTGAGGATTAAGTGCCTTTTGAATTGAGAATATTGAGTTAAATCGTAAGAGAAGGGTGAAGAAGGAGGGCGTTCAGCGCAAAGCATGGAGTCCGACCAGAAGGTGATGGGGATTCCTCAATTGGTTCATTTTCAGACCCTGATCACCACTGGCGCCCTTTTCCTTGGCTTAATCGGCTTGAAGGTGATTTCTGCTGAGTTGAGTGCCAACAATATCGCCGTGACACTGAGCATTGCAATATTGGCACTTTTCCTCCTCATTTTTTCTGCTGATTTCTTCATTGAAGGCGCCAAGGGGTTGGCTCGGCGCGGTGGTTTACCCGAGGTTGTGATTGGCTTGACGATCGTTTCAATTGGGACCTCGTTGCCTGAAATCTTGGTCACGAGTTCGGCGGCAAACACCATTGGTTCTGATCCCGCCTTAGCTGATTTTGCCATTGGCGGTATTCTTGGTTCAGTGTTTGTTCAAATCACCCTCATCATGGGTATCGTGGTGGTGAACAGAGGTCTCAAAATTAGGGAATCTTGGCTGAAAAGGGACGGTCAAATCATGCTCCTCTCAGTGCTCATCCTGAGTTTCTTCCTCATCACTGAAGGGACCCTCCAGCAATGGGAAGCAGGAATCTTAGTCACACTCTATGTCGTCTACATCACTTGGCTGCTCACCAATCGAAAAGAAATCCAAGCTGAAGAACTGAAATACGTAGAATCAACTGAAACCCATGGCTCTTCATGGAGCACAACGGCCTACATCGTGATGGTCATTGTTGGCTTATCTTTCGCTGTATTTGCGGCAGAACAACTTGTCAATTATGCCCAATTGATTGCCAGCGATCTAGGTGTGCCAGAAGCAGTTGTTGGGACCACGGTCTCAGGGATTGGTACGTCCTTACCTGAATTGACCATCGCGCTCATGGCCGCACGACGCAGTCAAGGCGTGGCTATTGGAACACTCATTGGCTCAAACATCACCGATCCTTTGCTTTCAATCGGCATCGCAGGTCTTATTCATCCATTGGTCATCACTGCTGGTGGTTATGATCTGATCATCTACATCATCATGCCATTCACAGTGATTGGCTGTCTGTCGGCGTTGCTGATGATGAGAACTGCCTATGAATTCAGGAAATGGGAAGGCTGGATTATGATCAGCATCTACGTTGCCTTCTTGATCTCGCTTGAACTCTACCGTCGAGGCATCATTGTATTTGGTTGAAACAATGGAGACATAAAGGGTGGCCTCCTCCCATCAGCATGGTCAACTTCCAACTTGATGAAATGCAGGAAATGCTCAAGGAACTTGCTCACGAATTTGCAGTGGATGAAATTCGTCCACATGCGGAACACTGGGACGCCACCTCGACCTATCCCAAGGAAACCATTCAAGCGGCTCATGAGATGGGTTTGCTCAATCTCCACATTCCTGAGGCATACGGCGGGCCAGGCCTTGGCTCAATGGAAGAAGTGCTTGTCAATGAGGAACTCGCCTGGGGCGATCCTGGTTTTGCAACCGCAGCCTATGCGACCGCTCTTGCTTGTGCACCGATCATCACTGGTGCGACCGATGCTCAAAAGGATGTATGGCTCCGAAAAGTCGCAGAGGAAGGCGCTCTTGCCTCATACGCTGTGACCGAACCAGGGGCTGGATCTGACGTTGCAGCATGCAAAACCACAGCTGTTCGCGATGGTGATGAATACGTCATCAATGGTTCGAAAATGTGGATCACTGGTGCAGGGCATGCAGATTTCTTCTTTGTTCTAGCAAAGACAGACGTTGAGGCTGGCTACAAGGGCATGTCAGGGTTCATTGTGGAAAAAGATACACCAGGGTTCAGTCTTGGCAAGAAAGAAACCAATATGGGGCAACGCTGCTCCGATACGCGTTCCATCACCTTCGACGATGTGAGGGTGCCTGCCGATTATCTCATCGGTGGTTCGGAATCTGGTGGGTGGATGAACGCCATGAAAGCCTTCGACATGTCGAGGCCAAACATTGCTGCGCACGCTACAGGGCTTGCACGTGCTTCTTACGAGCACGCCCTTCGCTATTCAGGTGAGCGCAAAACCTTCGGTAAGCACCTCCATCAGCATCAGGCCATTCAATTCATGCTTGCAGATATGAAGACCAAAATTGAGGCATCAAGAATGCTCACGTGGAAATCGGCAGCTGAATCTGACGCAGGTCTTCGCAATACCGAGTCAGCAGCACACGCAAAGCGATTTGCTTCAGATACCGCCATGGAAGTCTCCACTGATGCGGTTCAAGTCTTTGGTGGGTATGGCTATTCTGAGGAATACCCAGTAGCGCAATTGATGCGTGCAGCCAAGGTCATGCAGATTTACGAAGGTTCTTCTCAAGTTCAACGGATGATTATTGGTCGAGAAATCACCAAGGATTTGTGAACTATTGATCTTCTTCGCGCCGCCGACTCCATTCTTCTTGCCGAGCAAGGTCTTCCATATGTTGTTCGTAGGCATCCCACAATCGCATCTCTGCAATTTCTTCTTCCGTCAACGGCGATGGTTCATCCTGCAGTGAGGGGTCATGCTCCTCTGGCGGGGGCGTGTTCGCTTCGTGATTGTGAAAGTCAGCGTCATCCCAATAGGGGTAAGGTTCCTCATGCTCATCTTCAATCGTTTCCTGGTAAGGTGGGTTTCCAAAACCATCCATGGGACCGCCAAACATTTCTCTGTAAATGACCATCTCGTCTTGAAAAACCATGATTTTCTCCAATTCATCTCTTGGACATACAATAAATTGAGCCAGCAAAGGAATGGTCATTGCCGTCGTGAGATCGTTGTGTAAGGAGAGGCATAGCGCTGCAATTTTATCCCCAAATGGCAACTTCCCAGTGGAATGTGTGCTGAGGCACAAATTTACGCAATATCGGTTTTTGTGGGTAATGTCACGTTTTCGAGCACCACCCATCACAATGGTGCGCCATCCTCGGAAGTCAAAACGAAGACGGGGATCGCTCCCGTTGTTCAACCGCGCTTCGATCAGGTACCAACGGTTCGAACGGCCCTTGACCCGGATCGTGATGAGGCGATGCTTCTGAACGATGTATTCTGCCCATTCATTCGCCTCAACAATGCTCCCAAGAAGCTCAAGTGAACGTTGCTCTGGTTCTGATAACTTGGACTTGTTTTTCGACATGTGCTTGAAGCCGCTCGAGTGTATTTGAACAACAAAGCAAACTACATGACTGGCGGGCACAACCCAAATCCATGGCCAGTGGATGCCCCGCCCTTGTTTTGGCTGCGGGCGCAAGCCGACGCTTAGGTCAGCCAAAGGCCCTTGTTGGCGTTGGCTCGACAACCTTGGTTGGTCTTGCAGTAAAGCGTTTACTTGACGCAGGATGCACACCTGTGGTCGTTGTGACCCGTCAAGAGCTTCAGTTTGATGTCATGACTCAATCCATGGATGCAACAGTTGTTGTCAATGCAGACCCTGAAGCAGGCAGGACAGGTACAGTTCAACGAGGTTTACTTGCGCTCATGGGCGACAAGGGGCGCGTCCCAAGAAAGGTCATCATCGCTCCAGTCGACCGGCCCGGTTGGTCGAAAGACCATGTTGTGCGCCTTATGGAACAAGAGCAAAGTTCGAATTTATCCAGCAACGGGAGACGAGGTCACCCACTTCT
>DUIP01000046.1 GCA_013330285.1 Candidatus Poseidoniaceae archaeon | reverse complement strand
ATCGACCACAGCATTCCCCCTGTGGCCAACGTCCAAGGCGGGCGCGACACGGCAGTTCGTATGCTAAGGGAATTCCTTTCCAACCGATTGAATCGGTACCATGAAGATCGGAATCAGGTCAAAAACCCTGCAACCAGTGGTCTGTCTCCTTGGTTCCATTTTGGACACCTGTCAACCATCGAAGTGGTTCGAAGAATTCTCGATTCAAATGGGTGGATGCCTGATTTGATTAACGCACCTCGTCGAGGCGCCAGAGCAGGATGGTGGGGCATGCCAGAACCTGTTGAAGCCTTCCTCGACCAAATCATCACGTGGAGAGAACTTGGATTCAATAATGCATTCCACAATCCAAATCACAACCACTACGCATCCCTTCCTGAATGGGCCAAGATTACACTGTCTGAACACGCTGATGACGAGCGAACAACCTACACGCTCGAACAAATTCGAAAAGCGGACACCCATGATGAGATATGGAATGCTGCACAGCGTCAACTCGTCCGAAAAGGCATCATTCACAATTACTTGCGAATGCTATGGGGCAAGCGAATCCTCGAATGGGCCTCCTCCCCAGAAGAGGCTGCTGAATGGATGATTGAATTGAACGACACCTATGCTTTGGATGGACGCGACCCGAATTCCTACACGGGGATCTTCTGGGTGCTTGGCCGTCATGACAGAGCATGGGGTCCAGAGCGTGCTATCTTTGGAAAAATTCGATACATGTCGTCAGAGAATACCCGACGTAAATTTGACCTCAAACCTTACCTTCAAGAGTTTGGGCACCGATCATGAGGCGATGGCATGGAATACACACACGTGACTCAAGTCCCTGATGACATTGAAACCACATTCGCTTGGCATGAACGCAAAGGTTCCTTTCGCCGCCTCATGCCACCATGGGAACAAGTCGAAGAGGTTCGAGCAGATCCTACCTTAGAGGATGGTTCAGAACGCATCTTCCGATTCCCGATGGGACCCATCAAACTGCAATGGATTGCAAGGCACAAGGGCTACAATCCACCACATGCATTTGCTGATGATATGATCAAGGGTCCTTTCAAATCGTGGTCTCATGTTCACGCCTTCATCAGTAATGAAGATGGAACATGTCGAATCGAAGACCGCGTTGAATTCAGTGTGCCTCTCGGTGCTCTTGGGTCACTGGTCGCCGGCCGTAGCGTTCGCAAAAGAATTGATCGAATGTTCAATGCAAGAGGGATTCGATTGACCCGCGATATTCAACGCCACAAAGAATTCCGTCATCGAGCACGCAAAAAAATCCTCATTGCGGGGTCATCGGGCCTTATTGGCAGGCAACTTGTCGCCTTCCTTGACACCGGGAATCACGAAGTCTGGCGGCTCGTACGCAGAACGCCTGCCAAGGGGGCACAAGAAATCCAATGGGATCCAAAGAACGGTACACTTGATGCTTCAGCTTTGGAAGGCTTCGACGCTGTCATCCATCTTGGTGGCGCAGGCATCGGCGACAAGCGTTGGAGTAAAAAGCGGATGGAAATCATCAAGTCCAGTCGAACTGAAAGCACCGGGCTGTTAGCAAAAACACTTGCTGGATTGGAGCAAAAGCCAGAGGTCTTCCTTGTGGCGAGTGCCATAGGTTACTATGGAAATCGCGGTGATGAGGAACTTTTGGAATCCTCTGATCCAGGTGAGGGATACCTCTCTGAAACCTGTCTTGCTTGGGAAGCCTCGGCTCAGCCAGCCAAGGATGCAGGCATCCGCACCATTCACGCCCGAACAGCAGGTATTGTCCTTGATGCAACTGGAGGTGGGCTAGGCAAAATGCTCCTCCCAGCTAAACTTGGCGCTGGAGGCCCTATTGGACGAGGACGGCAGTGGCTGTCATGGATTTCAATGGACGATGAGGTCTATGCCATGCACCATCTATTGATGACTGAATCATGCGAAGGCGCTTACAACCTTGTCTCGCCAGGGATTGTACAACAGAAAAAATTTGCAAAGGTCTTGGGTAAGGTCCTCAGGCGACCTGCATTCATACCAACGCCACCATTTGGCGTGTGGATCCTCTTCGGCAAAATGGGCGTCACCCTGACCACGGACAGCACCAGGGTTGTACCGGGGCGCCTGCAAGAGATCGGGTACCGATTTGAACACCCGACGCTTGAACCGGCGTTGCGAGACACGCTTGGAATTTGGCGTTAGATACATCGCCACATGGGCCGCGATGCAAGCGCTTCGATTAATCAAGGCTCGGTGTGAACAAGGTTGAGAGTGCAACCTGCATCTTTCGATAGAAATTGAGTGTGAGACGTCGACTGAGCACATCCCCATTTCTTCGAATGGCCTCTTTGAGAATCGCGTTGTAAGCGGTGCACATCAGTCTTGGGGACCGTCGTGCATCTTTGTCGAGCAGTGGCAGCAGGCCCAATGCATTGTTTCGGTTGGTCACCACATGATCGATGTAATGGCGCATGAAGTTCTGCCACCCTGGGCGATTTGCCAATGTTGGATCGGTTAAATCATCATGGGAAAGGCCGAATTTGGCGAGTTCCTCGGTCGGGAGATAGATTCGATTCCGTTGCAAATCTTCTTGGATGTCTCGAAGAACATTGACCAACTGCAAAAACAGCCCCATCTCCACCGCATGGCGACGAGCGCTTGGGTCGCTGTAGCCATAGATTTCGATAAGACACAGCCCAACGGTTGAGGCAACACGGTAGCAATATCGTCGCAAGTCTTCGAATCGGGCATAATTTGTTTCGAACAAGTCGTCTTCCATGCCGTTGATGAGTTCATGGAGGTGGTCGACTTCAATAGGATAGCGTTGAAGTGTATCGGCAAGAGCAACAAACATCGGTTCAGACATTGGTTCACCCTGTACGATAGCATCCAAGCGTTCCCTGAACATCATGAGGGCGCGCAACCGTTGATGATGCTCTTTTTGTGAGTAAATAGGATTGGCTTCTCGTTGCTCAAGAAGTTCGGTCAATCGTTCAGAGGTCCGCTGATCTAAATGTGAGAGATTTGCTTGCGGTAGCCAATCACCATCAACGATGTCATCGACTCGACGGCAGAAGGCATACAGTGCGTTGACTGACTTCCGCTTTTGTTCAGGCAGATGGCGGAAGGAACGGAAGAAGGAACTGGAGGCTGCCCGGGCAACAGATTCGCAATGCAGGTAGGCATCCTCGAGGCGTTCGGAGAAGGAGGACCCTCCGTTTTCAACCAACAGGAAACTTGACGACATACGATATTCCACCTAGACAGCAAACCACATGCGAGTATATTCATATTTGAAGTATGGTTTTTTTCCGTCAAAAAAGACGGCGTTCAACCTCAAGCCAATTCAGTCCAATCCACGTCGGCTTCAGCCATTTCGACTTCATCAACATCCATCTGAGCGAGTTGAAGTTTACCGGACAGTTCATCGTTCACAGCGTGCCAATACGAATAGGCTTCAATAACCCAAATACCAGATTCCCGAGTACCGTTGCCGCTGCCTTTGACACCGCCAAACGGAAGGTGAGCCTCAGCGCCTGTGGTTGAGTTGTTAATTCCTGTCATTCCAGCCTTGATGCCGGTCTTGTAGCGGTATGCTTCGAGGCGATCGTTGGTATAAATGGCAGAGGAAAGACCGTATGGGCTTGCGTTTGCCAAATGAAGTGCATGTTCGAAATCCTTGGCTTTACAGATGGTGACAGCAGGGCCAAACACTTCTTCGTGGAAGCACTCCATGTCTTCAGTGACGTCGGTAAAGACGTGTGGCCACATGTAGACGCCATCATCAGCGTTGCTCAGGAAGTTGGTTGGCTTGTTGTCGTTCGTGACTCGGCCTTCGCCGTGAATCATGGTTGCTCCAGACTTCTTGCACATTTCGACAGCTTGGAGGAAATCTTTAGCGTACTTCTCAGACAGCATTGGGCCGTAGAGAACACCGTCGTGGACGAGCGAATCACCAATCCGTGTCGCCTCGACTTTCGCCATGAATTTGGTCATGAACTCGTCGTAGACATCTTCGTGAAGAATGAGGTTTCCAAGAGATGTACAGCGTTGACCTGCGGTTCCAAAAGCACCCCAGTACGCACCCTCGACTGCATTGTCAAGATTTGCAGATGGCATGACGACCAGAGGGTTCTTGCCCCCCAATTCAAGAGAACAGGAAACGAGGTTTCGGCCACAGACTTCGCCGATCATCTTTCCGACTTCAGTCGAACCGGTGAACGAGATCTTGTTGACGCGCCCTTCATCGACAGCGTCGACAAGGTGTTGTCCAGCGCCGCTTCCCTTACCATGAACAAGGTTGATGACACCGTTTGGTAATCCTGCTTCGTGCATGATTCGGGCGAGAGCAAACGAGAGAAGTGGGGCATCTTGTGGACTCTTCCAAACGCAGGTGTTGCCGCACATGATGGCTGGAATCATCTTCCAGAACGGCACTGCTGCAGGGAAATTGCACGCATTGATGATGCCACAAACACCCAGTGGACGTCGGTAGGTGAACAGTTCTTTGTCGGGCAATTCAGAATTGACGGTTTGACCGTACAAACGTCGTCCTTCAGATTGGAAAAAGAGGCAGGTGTCGATGGCTTCTTGCACAGATCCAGCAGCTTCCTTCAAGGTCTTGCCAATTTCACGGGTTTCAAGAGCAACGATTGCATCTTTGTGTTCCATGAGCAAACGACCCATGTTTCCAATGATTTGGCCACGGGTTGGAGCAGGTGTTGCCGCCCACCCTGGGAAGGCAGCATGGGCTGCATCCAAAGCAGCGTTCACGTCTTCTTTGGTGGAGAGTGGGAAATGACCAAGCGTGTCGTTGAGGATCGCCGGGTTGATTGATGAAAAGGTTGAACCATCGCTTGCAAGGGTCAACTGGCCATTGATGATATTGTAACCGCGAACCGCTGGTTTGCCATTTGGATTGTCGTGGGATATGAACTCGAGACCTGTTTCTAAAACATGAACCATACCCCCCCGAGGAAAAGGCCCTTCTTGAAAGTGATGGAGGCGTACGGTGAGTCTTCACACGCCGTGAACCATGGAAAATCGACATTAGGTTAAAAGGGGGTCGGCGTGAAGAGGGAGGGGAAGGGCACTGTTAGAGGTTTAAATCATCTCGACGGATTCCTTCTTGGAAGTGGAAATATGGCCGATGATGAAAACACAATGTCCTTGCGGGTAGCAAAAGCAATTCCCTCCGATGTCGGCCATGGTCGAGCACGAATCTCGGGAGAAAACGATCTTGGTTTGAAGCCTGGTGATATCGTAGAAATCAAAGGCGACAAGCGCTCGACCGCTGCAATCTATTGGCGAAGTCGACCCGAGGACACAAAAATGGAAATCATTCGTGTCGA
>DUIP01000163.1:5394-5774 GCA_013330285.1 Candidatus Poseidoniaceae archaeon | reverse complement strand
ACCAAAGAGGAACACCCTGTTCCAAAGCCGGGGCTTGGAGAAGTGTTGGTCAAAACCCACTCGACATCGGTTTGTGGCACCGATATTCACATCTGGAAATGGGACCAATGGAGCCGAGACAACGTACCACTTGGCACGATCACTGGGCACGAAACATGCGGGAGGGTTGTAGCTGTTGGAGACGATGTCATCAAACCAGCAATCGGTGATTTTGTTGCCATTGAATGCCATTTTGCCTGCTGGGCATGCCCGAGGTGCGATGAAGGAAACGCTCACATTTGTGAAAACGGTTCGATTTTTGGCGTCCATACGAACGGAGCGTTCGGACCATATTTTGTCGCTCCTGCCGTCAATGCTCGAACCATACCCTCTGGCCTTGA
>DUIP01000163.1:0-5048 GCA_013330285.1 Candidatus Poseidoniaceae archaeon | reverse complement strand
CCGGGTCATGCATCAATTCAAGATCCTCTCGGAAACGCCATACACACCCTCACAGGAGGACCTGTAGAAGGCGCGAGTGTCGCGATTCATGGACTTGGTCCAATTGGCTTGTTTGCCGTGAATGCAGCCAAGGCAATGGGCGCAAAAATGGTCATCGCCGTTGATTGGGACAACACGTACCGAATGGATTTGGCCATTCAGTTGGGAGCGGACCTTGTGTTGGGTAAAGAACACGACGTCGTGCAAGAGATCCTCAATGCCACAGAAGGCCGTGGTGTTGACAATTCTTGTGAATTTTCTGGCTCTCCACAAGCACTGGCGAACACCATTCACAGCACCCGGATGGGTGGCTATGTCAATGTGCTTTCAGTGTATGGAAATCCAACACCAGAGGTTCCGATGAACGATGTTGTGTTCCGTTATCTTCACCTCAAAGGCATCAACGGACGGAAGATGTGGTCAACATGGGATACCATGCATGAGCTGCTTGAGCGTGGAGCCATCGATGTTGAACGGGTGCTTACGCACCGAATGAGCATTGATGAATTTCCCGAGGCCGTCGAACTCGCCATCCAAGGTGAATGCGGAAAGGTCGTGCTTGACTTCTAAATCTAAGCGCCAATCCACCGATAGCGTCGAGCACCTTCGTCCACGCCTTCGTCACCAATTTCAACCAGAGCAAATTCACCCTGGGGCGTGACAACGCTTTCGTCTTGGAGGCCTTTGTGGAGGTTCTCGTAGGTCACGTGATCGATGGCCATACGTCCAGCAAGTCGTTCGAAAAGATGCCATCGGGAGACAACTTCTCTCCAGCGTGGACTGACCTTGCCCTCAAACACCTTTGCCTTAGCACCCGAGCCATAACCACAGAGGCCAAACAAGGTATTGTCGAGGTTGCAGTTTTCTTCGAGGTCGGATTCAAACGTCGACATAAGTGCTAGGAAAATGGAACCTGTGTATTGATTGCCAATGAGGCTGCTTGCTCGCTGACCTTTTTCGATCCTGCTCTGATGGAATTCAATGTATTCTGGGGTTTTCGAGATGGCCCTTCGATAGCCGTCCATGGCTTTCTCCCAAATCTCAATGATTTGTGGGTCATCAGAATCGTGGAAAGCGGGCATTGGACCGATTTGTTCGGCGACTGCGGCCCACATTTCAGTCTCTTCTCGGTCGTGGCGGAAGATATCGGGGAACATTCGCTTTGCCTGGAACGCATAGGGTAAATGCATGATGATACGTGACCACTGCTCCGTCATACGCTCATCTTCACCATGGGTATAACGACCCTGGCGCTCGGCTTTCTCAGCAAAATTATGGAAGGCTTGACGAACTGCAGATTGGTAACATCGGTTCGAAAATTGGCCATCGAAAATCGGATCATCCCTGTGAACACTTACACTGGTTTCACCATGTGAAAAGATACCGAGCTTTCGCACGGTCGATTCTGGAAGGTGGCGAATCATTCGGTCAACAAGGCCTTTCTTGACCGTCTGACCGGTTTCTTGTGCCAATTGCAAGACATTGGAAATGACCGAACGAAGGGTCACTTCGCGACGTGGTTTGAAGAAGTCATGAACTGGAGTGGTTGAAACGCCAATGCAATCTGGGATTTCGAGGAGGCGTGGGTTTCTGCGAATTAACAACGCACCGCCGCCCGCACCTTGCGTGTATTCGCCAGATGATTCCAAAGCGTACTTTGCGTTGTCAGAGAAAATCACAATTCCGACCCTTTCATCATGTTCTGTTGAACGAGCAACCCAGTCCAATGTGGTGTGAAGTGCATCAACAGCACCAATGCAAGCGAAGGTCATATCGACGACATCGCAATTTCTGAAGCATTCTGAGCCATAGCGTTCCTCATACCGTTGAGTGAGCATATCGACAATGTACGTCGCTGTAGGTTTAGCACCATCAAGAGCCGATTCTGTTCCAAGGTACATTCGACCGATGGTGTTAGGGTCCAAGCCGTTTCGATCAATAATCTGCATGACCGCCATAGCGCCCATGGTCGCAGTGTCTTCGTGGACGTCTGGAATGGCCATGGCTTCAAGACCGAGGCCTTTGTTCAATTTGCCAAAATCTGCTCCTCGCAACTCAGCAAAATCCCTCATATCCATGTACAAACGAGGAAAGTGAATTGCAATGTCGTCGATGCCCACACAGGCTTGACCTTCGGTTCCCATCAGTAAAAGGTCTCATCAACCCCTATTTGAATGACCATCCTATGAAAAAAACTAATCTTACGATTTGGAGGGTCATTCCATTTCTGGAACTTCCGCCATCGCAGGGTCTTGCTTCGCCCAGAGCACATCGTCAATTCTCAGAACAGAAATTGCGGCTTCGGTAGCTCCTGTGATGCCTTGATCGATAATGAGTAGAGGTTCGATGACACCTTGCTCAAGCATGTTTCGAGGTTGCCGTTCTATGACATCAAGACCGATGTGATCCGAAGTCGATTCAGAAGCATTGGACTGAGCCGCTACGAGGTTGAGGAGTGTATCAATGGGGTCTAAGCCAGCGTTTTCTGCCAAAACCCTTGGAATCACTTCCAATGCGTCTGCAAAGGCTTCGATGCCCAACTGTTCACGACCGGGTATCGATTCCGCATAGCGCCGTAGCCTTCGAGCAAGGGCCACCTGTGTCGCTCCACCGCCCGCCACGAGGCGTGCGTCTTCGACGAGTTGGCATGCGACGCCAAGGGCATCAGCAAAACATCGTTCCACTTCACCAAGAACTGCTTCCGTGCTGCCTCGAGCGATGAAGGTCGCTCCGCCCTCTTCAGTTTCTAAAATCCAATGAACGGTGCTTCCCCAAGTTTCATTCTTGCTTGAGATAAACGCACCAAGATCCGAAGAGGAGGCTCGCTTGACGTCATGAACCAGCGTCGCACCACAACCACGAGCAAGCAAATCAAGATCTGAGCGAGCAACACGCCTGAAGGCCTTAATCCCCGCTTTCGTCAGCATCATACGAACATCGTCGTCAATGCCCTCCTTACACGCCAACAAGTCGACGCCAAGGGATTTCAGATGCTCCACTTGCTCTTCAAGCAATTCTGTTTCTTTGGTTCTAAAGGCATCAAGAACCCCTGTTGAAGTCACGTTGAGTTTGACACTTCCCATCATTGCCCTTCGTTCTATGCCCCCATCAATGAGCAAAATCTTGCCACCTTTGATGTGACGCGGCATATCATTATGAATTCGGTTTTTTGCCAAAACCAAACCGGTGACAAGCTTGCTCTCACCGATGGTGCCTCCAGACTGTGGCAATATTTTGACCCGGGTTGGATCTGCATGCGGCCCTCGTGGAGTCTTCATCAAGATGGCTTCTGCAGCGTCGAGGGCAAGTTGGGCAAGCAATGTCTGCATGCTCTCATGCCCTTTTCCTGTCAAACAGGTCTTTGTTGCCAAGAGTTGATGAGAACGATCAGATGGGAAGGAAAGTTCGCTCAATGCCGACCTTGCATGTTCTTCAGCCATACGAAAACCTCGTGCGATGATCGCAGGATGAACGCCTTGAGTCACAAGATGCCAAGCATTCTGCAACATTTCTGCGCTGAGCAGTACCGTTGAGGTTGTACCATCTCTGGCAATTTTGTCTTGGACAGAAGATGCGTTAATGATCATTCGAGCCACAGGGTGTTCGACCTTGGCCGATTCAAGGACTGTTACGCCGTCATTGGTGACCATGGTCCTGCCGTCATCATCGATCAGAAGTTTATCGAGACCCCGGGGGCCAAGTGTTGAGCGTACTGCTCCAGCCAATGCCAGTGCTGCTTGAATGTTCTTCTGAAGCGCACCACGACCGGTTGACCGGTCGGTGTCTTTCAGGATTGGAACATCGCTCATAGCACACCCACTCGACTTCTCGCCATAAGGTCAACTCTTGACGTGGTCAAGATAGCAGTCTGCTCAATCTTCGTCGTCTTCGACCACTTCGAAGTCGGCATCGACCACGTCGTCGCCACCAACATTGATGTCGCCATCGTCGCCAGAGCCGTCCTGTTCAGCCATTTCTGCAGCTGCAGCTTCGTAGAGTTTTGCGGAAACACCGTGCATGGCTTCCTCGACTTCCTTGACCTTGGCTTGAATTGCTGCGTCATCGATGGCATCGATGTCCAACGGCTTGCCGTCTTCGTCTTGGACCATTTTTTCGAGTTCGTCGAGATGCGCCTTGACAGGGTCGGTTTCTGAATCATCGAGTTTGTCTGCAGATTCATCGAGTGTTCGCCGGGTTTGGTAGACCACTTGGTCTGCCATGTTTCGTAGTTCGACCTTGGCCTTACGGAGTTGATCTTCTTCTGCGAACTTCTCGGCTTCTGCAATCTTGGCTTGGATTTCATCTTCAGAGAGGGAGGTTTGTGCTTCAATCTTCACCGATTGTTCCTTTCCTGTGCCCATGTCCTTAGCGCTCACGTTGACGATGCCATTCGCATCGATGTCGAAGGTCACTTCGATTTGTGGGGTGCCACGTGGAGCGGCTGGAATACCCATCAGCGTAAATTCGCCAAGCGTCACGTTGTCTTTTGCGAAGTTGCGCTCACCTTGCAGCACGTGGATGGTCACGGCTGGCTGATTATCTGATGCTGTGGAATAAATCTCTGAGCGTCGAGCCGGGATCGTCGTGTTGCGTTCAATCATCGAGGTCATCACACCGCCGAGGGTTTCTATGCCCAGCGTCAACGGGGTGACGTCGAGCAGAAGAATGTCAGAAACGCCTTCGTCACCTGAGATGATTCCTGCCTGAAGTGCAGCGCCCATAGCAACTGCTTCATCAGGATTGATCCCCTTGTACGGGGCTTTTCCTGCTTCTTTCTCGACGGCTTCTTGGACGGCTGGAACACGGGTAGACCCGCCAACAAGGATGACCTTGTCCACGTCGCCTTTCTTGATACCAGCGTCTTTCATGGCTTGTCGGGTTGGACCCATTGTTGCCTCGATGAGCTTCGAAATCAGATCTTCAAATTTAGCACGGCTCAAGGTCATGTCCATGTGTTCAGGTTGGCCATCACGCATGGTGATGAACGGGAGGTTGATTTGGGTTTGTTG
>DUIP01000005.1:5668-8516 GCA_013330285.1 Candidatus Poseidoniaceae archaeon | reverse complement strand
GATTTTGAGCGAATGGATGATGCTTTGGAGGAAGCATTGGAAACTTCACCCTTTGATGCGACATTATCGGTCGTCTACCAACTGAACAGCGAGGTAACTTCCGAAGATCACAAATGGCTTGAAGATCATGGGGCAGAACTTCTTGGCGAGGCTCCACTTGTCAACGGAGGTTTGTTGGAAGCATCAGCAACCAATGTCCGTGTTATTTCTGAGTGGTCCAGAACGGAGTATCTTGAACTCAACCGGGAATTGGAATTTTTCTACCTTCCATCAGAATGGGGAGGGGAACCTCTCCCGGGGGTCATGATGCATGAAACAACGCATGTGGTCAATGCTACAACCTCTTGGCACCGCGCCATCATCAATACCGACGGAACAATGGCCTTCGACACCGACATGGCCTTCACCGAATGGGATGGGGATGGGACCGCAATTGTAGATCTCGATACGGGCGTGGATGCCGGGCACCCAGATTACGATTATCTCGGCCCGTGGACAGGTGACAAAACACTGTACTCAGCGAAGTGGGATGGTGTGTGGACCGAAACACGCAACTCAGACACGTCCTCTGGCCATGGAACGCACGTTGGTGGTACCATTGCTGGAAATGGTGATGCAAGTGCCGGCCGCCGTGCAGGTGTCGCCAAAGGCGGTCAGTTGGTAGCACTCGGTACCGGTGATGGTGCTTCGATCTTTGCTGCTGAGCAAGGATTAGAATGGACCTATCAGCATTCCATACCAGGTCAAAATGAGTACCATATCAGGGTTGTATCAAATTCTTGGGGCACCGATGGTGACTATGATCCAAACGGGGTCATCGCTCAACTTACTGACATGCTCACCTACGAAAACGGTGTTGCGGTCATCTTCGCCGCGTCAAATTCAGGTGGTAACGGTGGAGAGTGTGGTGGCGGATTGAAGACCAATGTCTATGCAAATACGCCTTCAGCAATCTCAGTTGCAGCACTCACTCACGATGGCACAGCTGTCACATCATTTTCCAGCCGTGGTTGCATGAACCAAATGCACACATGGCCAGATGTTGGAGCTCCAGGTCGGGACATTTGGGCAACGGCTCCACGTGGCACTGCTATTGACGCTTCGACCAAGACTCAAGGTGATCTGTACTACATGTCGATCTCAGGGACCAGCATGGCGACTCCACACGTAGGTGGGATGGCTGGGCTCATGCTCAACGTTGCTCCATCGCTTACAGTAGCAGATTACCATCGTGAAGATCACGATGAGGGCGATTCCCTTGTTGGCGGTGAAGGTACTGCTGCTTACGGTCAATTTGATGATTGGGAAACTGCCAATTATTCGCGAATTCATGAACTTGAATTGATTCTTGAATTGACTGCCAAGTATGTTGGCATGGAGAATTCTTGTGAAGATGGAAATGCTGACGACGCATGTAATGACATTCCTGCAGATTGTTATCGTTCTGCTACTGGCCGTTGCCATGACTGGCGGGTGGGGCACGGTCTTACCGACGTTGATGCCGCCGTGGCTCTCGCCCGTACGCTTCAACTCATGCGTGATCAAAATGACGATGGAATGGTTGACCACCCAGAATACACAGTTTGGGATGCCTTCGAAATTTATGATGCCCTTCGAACTGAAGAATCGCTCTCTGTCGACACCGATCGTGTTCGTCATGCTTGGAAGGGTGATTGGAACAACTTCAACAACGGCCAAGATGGATTGGTCTACTATACCGAAGATGCCCATTATGTCTGGATTCCGAATGGAACGTACAACATGATGGTGCAATTCACCCCTACGGAAGTCGATCTCGAGACAGCACAAATTGGTAACCTGCAAATGGAGATTGATCTCGGTGAAGATGGTTCAAATGATGCTCAAGGACAAGGCACTCGTGTTTCTGATACCTGGATTTATGATTTGGATGTCGACTCGTCTCACTGGGGTACATGGGCTGAATTTGATGTCACAGGTCAAGCAATGGCCTTCCTCGGTCTGTTTGAAGATGCAGAATTCTTTGAAGCAAGTATTCCTTACACGGTGGACGTTGCACTCACACTCGATCTTGCCACACCAGTGGATATCTCGATCCCCCAACGCCCAGATTTTTATTCTGACCTTGACCCAACAACCCGCTCTGACAACTGGGATGACTCCTATGAGGGACAGTTAACCTTCACACGCCCTGTCTACAATCAATCAGCACTCATGGAAATGATTCAGCCAAAGGTCATGGTGGAAGAAGAAGAGCGCAGTTTCTTTGGCGCTCTTGGTGAAGTGTTTGCAGAATTTACTGGCGCCTCAATGGTGTTTGGCGTGTTCGCTTTGTTGGTCGCTCTTGGTGTTGGATACACACTTCGTAATTCTCGTGAAGATACACCTTTGGTGCTCGTGATCGACGACGCAGTAGACGCTGACCTTGAAGATTGAATCACAATGGATTGTCAGGGATTGTGCCCTTAAACTCCGAAGCAGGGAGTGCCTGTAGGTCAGCAAACGTGAGTTGATCTGGCGGTGCTTCACTGAGCGTTGTTAAGCGTTCCTTCATCTCCATTCGAACGTGGAATTCAATTCGTCCTTTGGTTCTTGTAAGATCGTAAGAAAGTGGATTGATTGCATCAATAATCTGCTGCTCAAAGTCATCCTTCACCCGTGTCCCTCGCCACAGCGAGTATCCCCAGCGGAAGGCAATACCCACAACAGCCGCACCATAGAGGAGCATCAGAATTGACGTGGCAAACAACACCGCATTTCCCGACCTTGATTCATCGAGAAGGTTTCGTCCAATGAGGAACACCAATCCAATACCAACAAGTGGCTTCAAGATGCTCTCGAGCCATTGGTCGACGGGAACCAAGCGCCC
>DUIP01000005.1:0-5266 GCA_013330285.1 Candidatus Poseidoniaceae archaeon | reverse complement strand
GCTCCAAGCAACACAATGTACAGGCCTGTGGCCACAGCCAACTCAATGGCCCAATTGTCGAGGTTGAACGTCCAGTGGATGATCAGCCATGCAAACAGGCCCAAGAATGCACCTTGCGGGACGTGGTTAAAGTGAGTGACGTGGTGTGAGAATTCGTTCATTTTCGTGCTGGTTTCGGTGATGCCACGGTGTGGTTTTGGAATGTGAATAATTTGCCAGTGCATCAATTTCTCAATGGCCGTGAGTCCTTTGACAAGCAATCGCTGCCTGATCAGTAATGTTTCAATCAAGATCAGCATTGGCAAACCCAAGATGATGACTGGGAGCGCCATCACTGCAGCAAGGGGGAAGATGATAATTGTTGGAAGAAGAAGAAAATGCGACAGGGTCAGTGGGTGAAACAAATCAGCTTCAATCAAACGTTGTTGACTTGGTTGTATGTGGAGGCTTCGTGCGACATCATCGAGTGTCGCTCGAAATGGAGCCACCTGTCTTCCAGCGTCAATGATTTGAAGAACCGTGTTTCGGTACTGGGATTCCTCGTGCCCTCGACCGGTAAACAATTGCCATGCAATTCGCATTGGAAGGGCAAGAAACAGTGGGATTGAAAGCAATCCAAGGGCCCATAACAATGCATTCACATCGACATCTGCCATAGGACCCCTCACCTTACCGCATGCGAATGAGCGTTTCAAACATTGGGGCTTTGTTCGAACTTGACCTAAGATTCATGACCCTTCTCGGTTGGACGGCAGACATGGCAAGAATCGCTGTGACGGATGGTATGGCTAAAGACGCGGTATCACTCCTCGAGCAATCAGGTCATGAAGTCGTCCTTGGAACGATTTCCAAAGGCGATTTAGCTCAAGGTGCCCTTTCAGAATTCGATGCCATTGTTGTTCGTAGTGCAACGAAACTTCCCGCCGAGGTGATTGCAGCCTCCGGTGATCGCCTTTCCGTGATTGGACGAGCAGGTGTTGGTGTTGACAACATTGACATCGTTGCTGCTGCCAAAGCAGGCATTCCTGTTGTCAATGCACCTCGTGCCTCAACCCAATCCGTTGTTGAATTAACCATGGGGCACCTCCTCGCATCTCTACGGCACATCCCACGTTCTGACCGTAGTTTGCGAGATGGACAGTGGGAAAAGAAGGCGATGAAAGGGACAGAATTGTCAGGGAAAAACCTCGGCTTGATTGGGTTTGGAAGAATTGCTCAAGGTGTTGGAGCCATTGCCCAAGCACTTGGAATGAGCATTCACACCTACGACCCTTACCTGCCTCCGAAGGTGGCAAAGATCCAAAACACAACACTTCACAAAAACGTGGACACGCTTTTTTCAAACTGCACGCATATTTCCATTCACTGCAACCTCAATGATGAGACACACCACTTGGTGAATGCAGAGCGACTCGCCCTCATGCCTGGACGCTCAAATGACGGTATTGCCTGTGGCAATCACATCGTCAATTGCGCCCGAGGTGGAATCATCGATGAAGACGCTCTGCTTGCGGCCCTCGAGGATGGCACTCTTTCTTCCGCAGCATTGGATGTCTTTGAAATCGAGCCGGTGCCTGCCAGTGCGCCCCTTTTACAGCATCCACACTTCCACGGCACGCCCCATATTGGAGCTGCTACAATGGAAGCACAAGCGCGTGTTGGTCGCGATATCGCTCTTGCCATCATGAAGGTGCTTGATGGAGGCGTCTGCGATACGACGGTCAACAGCCATCTGCTTGGATGATTCACTTTCACTTGCATTAGCGAGGGTCATGGCAAAGATGGTTGTCGTCGAGTCGTTGCGAAAGGCATGGGTCGAACAGTACCAACATGGCGGATGCGCATTGAAGATGAACTCGGTACATTGGAACCGTTTCGCCGGGCCCTTCCCTTTGCTGAAAAGCAAATGTTCGACGAACTCCTCAACGGCGTTCGTCAGCGAAGAACAGCCGGTGGTATGCTCCCTTCGCATGAAGTTTGGAAGCCGATGCTGTTGTCCATGATGCTCGAATTGACAACACAAAACCTGCGATTGCAAGAACGCGTGGAACAGCTTGAAGCAGCGAGGAAGGAGACGGATGATCGGAACAATTCTTGATGTCCAGCCTGCACCGAATGGAACTTCGTTGGATGTGTGGTTGGTTGGAGGGGTCAATGGTTCGATGAAACTCAATATTCCATGGTGCCCTTCACTTCACGTCCATGCCACTCGTCAACGTCTACAACATCTCTGTTCGTGGCTGGAACAACCCGAAATTCGAGACCGTTTTGGCCTTGGTCTTATGCGCATGCATCGCTCCCGTCTATCGCTTGATGCATCCGAAGTCGATGAGGTTCTCGAAATAGATGTTCACAACTGCTGGCATCTCAAAAAAGTAGCAACACATATTGAATCGAGGGGTCAATACAAGCATTACACCCTCTATTCAGTTGATGCACATCTGGCTCAACGATTCCTTCTTGAACATCGTGTCAAGCCATTTCAAAAAGTTCGTTGGGATGGTCATGTGTTTCACTCAGAGCCTAACAAAGAGGATGAATTCCCTGATTTGACCATTGTTCACATGGGGTTTTCCTACCAGACAGTGAATGGATTTCATAACGATGAAGCCGAAGTTGAGCGAATTGAATTCCGCACGTGTTCATCAGATGGTACATGCGATGCTTCGAGCATACCTTCTGTTACCTTGGTTCGGAACCCCAATACTTGTGCATCGCATTTTTTACAGCGTCTTGAAAAGGCCATGCAAGAAATCGATCCTGACGTGGTTGTTACGCATGGGGGCGATGGTTTGCACCTTCCCGCTTTGATGCGCATGGCTGCGAAGTGCGCAATGCCCTTTTCCCTAAGTCGAGATGGACGGCCTTTGGAGGCCAGAACCTCTGCACGCACAATTCATTCGTACGGTCAAACCCTGCACAAGGATGGCTATATCCCATTGTATGGGCGTTTGCACATTGATCGAGTTGGTAGTTTCATCGTTCGAGAGGGTGGGCTCCAGGGCTTGTTTGAACTTGCCAGGCACTCCCAACAATCGCCGCAAGATATCTCACGGCTCTCACCTGGTTCTGTCATCAGTGCTATACAAATGCGCACCGCCATGGAAGATGGCGTTCTCGTACCTTGGAAAAAGAACCGTCCAGAAGATACCAAAACTGCTTGGGCGTTGCTGCATGCCGATCGGGGGGGTCTTTACCTCGATAGCCAACCTGGCGTTTATGAGCAGGTTATCGAACTTGATTTTGCGAGCCTTTTTCCAAGCATAATCGCCACGCGAAACATCTCGACAGAGACGCTCAACTGCCCTTGTTGTCAAGCAGATCATGCTGCATCTTCAGACGCCTTTGTACCCCTTCATCCTGATGAAGCGGAACGAACGTTCAGCGAACGCCATGTTCGGAGGCACTTGGGTGCAGGTTTGTTCCCCGTTCGCTCCGCACAAGCCCTTCCAGTGCCGGGTTTATCCTCGCACACATGCGCCCGAGTTCATGGATTCCTTGGACGGATCGTAGCGCCTCTTATCGAACGCCGTAGGCTTTTGAAAACAAAGGTGAAAGTCAAGGGTGATTCGTTCGATCAACAACAAAACGCCCTCAAATGGTTACTTGTAACCTGCTTTGGCTACACTGGATACAAAAACGCTCGTTTCGGGCGCATCGAAGCGCATGAAGCAATTTGTGCATGGGCGCGGGACATTCTTCTGGAAACCATTCAGATGGCTGAGGAAGATGGTTGGGGTGTCCTTCATGCCATCGTTGATTGCGTTTGGATTCAAGACCAGCGACAACGAACTCCGGAGGAGCGAGTTCAAGATGCTCACGCTTTTGCAAAGCGGGTTTCACAACGCGTTGGTATTCCACTTGAGTATGAAGATCTTTACCGTTTCATCGGTTTTGTTCCAAGTCGCGTTCATGGTGCTGGTTCCTTGACCAAGTACTGGGCCTATGGACGGCATGGTCTCAAGGTCAGGGGGATCGAAGAGCGCCAACATTCGACTTGTGCTTGGATTGCCCATTTACAACGCCAAGCACTCCAGTTGTTGATCGAACATTCCGATGACCAACAGGGCATTCCTTCATTCGATGGTCAGATCGCTGTCGCTCGATTGTTACGACAGCATTTGGATGCCCTCGAAAAGAATGAGGTCAACTTACTCAATCTCGTTGTATCTCGCCGAATTCAACGTGAACTTGGAGATTTTGATGTGGCCACATTGGCGCATGCTGCTTTGCTTCGAGGACGACTTCAGGGCGTCACAGTACCTCCCGGTGGCAAGGTTCGATTTGCAGTGATTGCTTCGAAGGGGACGGTTCAGCACGAACGCGTTCTCCTTGTCGAAGAACTGAATGGCCCTCACCCTCCTTCTGGGCGGCCGGATATTGAACATTACACCGCTCTTGCCATTCGTGCCATTTGGGCCATTCTTGCTCCATTTGGATGGGATGAAGAAGAGGTTTCCATGGGTCAAAAACGCATTACGCTTGAATCGTTCAAAAGTCAAGATGAACCATCATTTGGTCCAACGACTTGATGTTTGGGCCTGATGTACCGCCTCAGGACATTTTGGTTTTGTGGCCATTGACCGCTGCTTCCACTTGGTTCATGTGATAGCCATCGGCGGGCATTTCGTCCTTGGCTCCTCACATGTTCAATCAACTGATGAGAGGATTTTCGTTCAACCATCATCAGCAAGTGTTTGTGTCGTTTTGACATTGGCGTATGCTCTGTGATGATAAGAACAGCAACGTGGTTGAGTACAGCAACAGACTGTAAATGTTGGAGGAGTTGACGCATTAGGCAACGAGCCTCATGGTCGCCAACCTGTCGATCAAGGTGCATGGCAAGTGGCGCATCAACAATGACCAGTGGTGCAGCTGTAATCGAAACCTCGCGTTCCAAGCGTTCGACCAGTGTTGCCAGTTGGTGCACTGTAAATCCACGGCCAACATACAATCGATGCAGATGGTCCCGAGCTGCTGCTTCGCCTCTTGGGAATCGCCGAAGGATACGCGTAGGATTCATTCGCGATGCACCATCAATCCAATGCACACATTCTCCACGCAGGAGGGTAGAAGCCGCCCATGTTTCGGCGTACTTTCGCATTGTGCGTCCAGCATAGCCGTGCCCACGGAGTTGGTAGATATGCCCTCTTTTTGGGGCAATAACGGAGACGTCTAGGGGCCGTTCAAACTGCTGAATTGATGCATTTGTTGCCATACCTCGGAAGGTTGTGAAGGGGGCTCTCTTTCCTTCGCCCCACCCTTG
>DUIP01000117.1 GCA_013330285.1 Candidatus Poseidoniaceae archaeon | reverse complement strand
CATCCCACGCAGCCTCATTCCAGTCGTTGAGACGCAAGGTTCGAACCGCTTTTTCCCCAGCCTTGGAAATTGATCGCTCCCATTGTGGATCATCGATATACTTGGCTGTATGACGGGCTTCGCCCGGCTTCCAAACCAGCACTATACTTTGTTTGGTTGAGAAACCAATGGCTTTGCCTCCTGCCCCAGGCGCGCCCGGTTCCAGTCGAAGCTCCACGCCTCCAGCAGCGATCCCTACGACATCACCAAGCCCACCACTGTGCAACCGTTCGATGCGATGAGCGATTCGCAAATATTGGACCTCATTCCCGATGTTCGTATGATTGTGCAGGGCACGGGCGACCGCAACGAGCCCCGCTGCAGACATACCAAAGCCCTGGCTTGTTGGCAACGAAAGTTGGACATGAATTTCAAAGGACTCAGCCGGATTGAGCAATCGCGCATCACGAAGTGCTTCAATCAAATCAAAATAGAACGAATTTGTTGTATCAAGAAGTGCCCCATCCATCAACTCGACGGTCAGCAAAATTTCTCCATCGGGGATTTCTCCAGGCTTCTGGTCAAGACCAGATCCTTGCGACAAAACCCCCGTTTGTTCCGGTTGGTTTGTGCCGATGTGACGCACAGTGGCTTTGACGCCATGTGTCACGTTGAATCCAGCACCCCTGCTGCCTTGGGAGCGAGCAAGTCGAGCGTCTTTCCAAATCGAAAACAGCAACGTAATGTGGCCACCGCATGAAACAACATGAGTGGCCATGCCTCAACCATCAAGGCTGAGAACTTCAACACTTGGGCGATACTTTACCCTCAAAGCGTGTTGGTCGGGACTGGGCCGTAGGCGTTGTTGGCTGCTTCTCCATCGGATACAAACCAAACGAGAAGCAAAATGCCGCCTACAAACGGAATAAACATAACGAGCATCATCCAACCAGATTTGCCAAGATCGTGCAACCGTCGTACTGATACTGCAAGCAATGGCAAAAAGCCGCCGATGTACAACCCAAAGGTCAGCAGACCCATAAGAGTGGCAAGAACATCAATAATAAACGCGGAAATAATTGTTAGGATCAACATGCCCACGACTGCGACCATGAAACTTAGGTAGGCGAACCAATATTCAGATCGGCTGGCTCGGCCGCTGAATCCAACGTACTGTTGGAGGCAGGATTTCGTTGCGTCCATGAATGACATCATGTGCGCTGGTCTGGCTACGTGGGGCATACCTTGCATTTGTGGTTGCATAGTGTGACATTTCACTTCTAATTGATAACATCTGTGCCGGCAATCTATGTTTCAATACAAGTTGTTTAGAGGTTTGAGCGCCTCGGATTGGTATGAGCCTAACACTCGCTGACCCCGCCCCGAAGTTTTCACTCACCAATGCCAACGCTTCCAAAGGTGATTCTACAATGACGTTTGAAGACGCAGCTGGCGTCAATGGAACTGTAGTTGTGTTTGAGTGCAATCATTGCCCATATGTCATAGCAAGTATATCGAGAATGGAAGCTATGGCGGAGAAATGTGCTGAACTTGGTGTTGGCTTCGTGGGGATCAATTCCAACGACCCCAAGGTGTATCCAAACGATTCTTTTGAGCACATGCAAACACGGGCAGCATCAATGGGTTATCCTTACCTTCATGATCTCACTCAAGACGTGGCCCATGCCTATGGCGCAAAGCGAACCCCTGAATTCTTCTTGTTCAATGCGGATCACAAACTTGTCTATCAAGGTCGAATGGACGATTCGCCCAAGGACCCAACCGCTGTGACCACAACCGAACTAAGCGATGCGATTGAAGCGATGCTCACTGGGGCCAAACCAGCGGTTGAGTACACCGAATCCATCGGCTGCTCAGTCAAGTGGAAGGCTTGAACCAGGACGTGCTTTGATGACGGGTTGTCGGCGTCAATGCGACTGGGACGACAATATGGTCTGCCGGAGTTGTGGTATTGATTACGGTGTTCCTGAACCCGTCAAAAAGCCGGACGTCGAAACGCCTCCGTCTTCCGAAGAAGAATAATCAATATTGTTCGAGCACAAGTTCGGTCGTTGTTGAAGCAATTTCGTTTGGTGCAGCGAGCCACATTTTGTCGAGCAATGTGCGCAGTGACATGGTGTCGTCAACGTGAACGAGAGCTACGAGATCAGCATCACCAGACACTTCGTAGATGATTTCGATGCCCTCCCAGCCAGTGACTTCAGAAGCAAACGAACCGATTTCGGCACCAGGCGATACCTTGATTCGCACCAGAGCGGTCAATCCAACGCCACCTTCTCGAACGGTGTACCCTCGAATGGTGCCTTCTTCCTCCATCTTACGGACATGCGTACGGACGGTGCGCTCGGAAGCGCTGACTTCCCGTGCAAGGTCAACGTATGACATTCGACCGTTCTTTCGAAGTTGAGCGAGGATAGCACGATCGATTTCAGCAACACGAGGCATGAGTGCCCCTTCCGCTTTGAGTATATGAATTCTGCTAAGGGTCCACGATGCGGAAATTTTTTTTGATTTTCTTTCCTAATACATGAAACTTTAAACACTGTTGGGGGGTGGCAATTGTCTTTCAACACTCGAAGGGAATAAAAACTCTTCTTCACCATATGTCCACAACACCCTCCTGAAAACTCACCTTGTGCGCGCCGTTTAATTCAAAGAGCGCCTTACACAGGGAAGTTTAGGGAATGCCATGTCCGGACACATTACTGGCCTCGATGCACGAATGATCCTCGACAGCCGTGGCAATCCAACCGTCGAGGTTGACTGTTTTGTCGATGGAGCCCTTCTCGGGCGAGCAGCCGTACCATCAGGGGCCTCGACCGGTGCATATGAAGCGCTTGAAATGAGGGATGGTGACGCCACTCGTTATCTTGGTAAGGGCGTACAATCCGCTGTTGACAACATCACAGATCGAATCGCTGAGGCACTGGTTGGTCTCCCTGTCGATGAACAACGGGTGATTGACGAAGTCATGATTGAACTTGACGGAACCCCGAACAAGGCAAAGCTTGGTGCAAATGCCATGCTTGGAGCATCGATGGCGTGCTTGCATGCAGGTGCGGCCGTTCATGAACTACCACTCTGGAAGTACATCGGAGGCGTTGCAGGCGGGCTGATGCCTGTGCCAATGCTCAACATTCTCAACGGTGGTGCTCACGCTGCTTCAAACGTCGATGTCCAGGAATTCATGGTCATGCCTCACGGGTTTGATACTTTTGAAGAGGGATTGCGTGCTGGTGTCGAAACATACCATGCGCTGAAAAAGGAACTCAAAGCGGACGGATTGCTTGGTGGAGTCGGTGATGAGGGCGGATTTGCTCCTAATCTACCTGCGAACGAAGAGGGCCTGAAGTACATGGTGCGTGCTATTGAGGGTGCAGGGTACTCAACAGAACAAATGGGAATCGCTTTGGATGTCGCTGCAACTGAGTTCCATCATGAGGATGGCTATCACATGGATGGTAAGGTGTTGTCGAGTGAAGCACTCGCAGATCTCTATTCAGGATGGCTCGATGAATATCCAATCCTTTCAATCGAGGATGGTTTTGATGAAGACGATTGGCGGGGTTGGTCGCTCTTTACCAAGCGAGAAGGTCACCGGGTCCAAACGGTCGGCGATGATCTCTTTGTGACACAATCTGAGCGCCTTGCCCAAGGCATTGAAATCGGCGCAGCAAATGCCATGCTTGTCAAACTCAATCAGGTCGGCACGGTGACAGAAACCCTCGAAGCAATGGACCTTGCAGCCTCACATGGCTTCAACAACGTCATCTCTCACCGCAGTGGAGAAACTGAAGATGTCACCATCGCAGATTTAGCCGTCGGCACACGCGCTGGTCAAATCAAAACAGGGGCGCCTGCTCGCTCTGATCGCGTGGCAAAATACAACCAATTGTTACGGATTTCAGCAGATGTTGATGAATACCGCTCGCCATTTTGATATGCAATTTAACAGTCCTTTATAGGGGACAGTTTTGGCCAAACCGTCATGAACAAAGCAATTGCTACACTCATATTAGCCAGCCTACTGATGTCCACTCTACCGCTTAACGTATCTGCGGATGAGACCCAAGATATACCAACAAACGCCCAAGCCACAGGTGTTCATGACACCCTCGTCGACGCCGTCATTCAGGCCGGCCTCCTCGAAACTCTACAAGGCGACGGTCCTTTCACAGTGTTTGCCCCTACTGACGCTGCGTTCGAGGCCGCAGGCGTGGATCTCTCCACCTTCACCACCGATGAGGATAACCAAACCCTCGCCAACATCCTCACCTACCACGTGGTCGCAGGATCCGTTACCGCTGCAGATGTCACGGACGGCATGACCGCTGCTACCGTCAACGGTGCGAATCTATCCTTCAGCGTTGCCGATGGGGTTGTCACCGTCAACAATGCAAAGGTTACCACGGCTGATGTGATGGCCAGCAACGGCGTTATCCATGTGATTGATGCTGTCCTTACTCCGCCAGCTGCCGAACCCGCCGGCCCAACGCTCAACATCCCAGAAACCGCCCAGTCCACGGGCGTTCACACTTCCCTTGTTGCTGCTCTTTCTCATGCTGAACTTGTCGAAACCCTCCAAGGTGACGGTCCGTTCACTGTCTTCGCACCAACCGACGAAGCTTTCGCAGCAGCTGGTATTGACCTCTCTGCCTTCGACACAGCAGAAGAAAATGAAACACTGTCTGATATTTTGCTCTACCACGTTCTCTCAGGAGCAGTGCCGTCATCCGATGTCACAGATGGCCTCACGGTCGCAATGGTCAACGGAGACAACGCAAGTTTCACCGTGACAGCCGATGGCGTCACGATTGAAGGCGCCAATGTTACCACCGCAGATGTGGAGACCACAAACGGCGTCATCCACGTCATCGACAAGGTCTTGATGCCACCGGCGGACCCGGTCGTCGTACCTGACATCCCATCGATTGCTGCCTCAACAGGCGTCCATGACGCCTTGGTCGCAGCCCTGACGAAGGCGGACCTCGTTGCAACATTGCAAGGCGAAGGGCCTTTCACTGTGTTTGCACCGACGGATCAAGCCTTCACTGATGCAGGCATTGACTTGGATGCATTCACCACAGAGGAAGAGATCGCAGTCCTCGCAGACATTCTGCTCTACCACGTTCTCTCAGGAGCAGTGCCATCATCCGATGTCACAGATGGCCTCACGGTCGCAATGGTCAACGGAGACAACGCAAGTTTCACCGTGACTGCCGATGGTGTGACGATCGAAGGTGCCAGCGTCACCACAGCTGACGTCACGGCATCCAACGGCGTCATCCACGTCATCGACAAGGTCTTGATGCCCCCAGCAGATGAACCAACTCTTCCTGATTGTGATGCTGTAGTAGGCATTGCCCCAAGTGGTCTGAAGTACTCTCCAGCGACCTTGAGCATCTCCGTTGGCGACACCGTGTGCTGGCAATGGACTGATTCGAGCATGGCTCACAATGTTCGACAAGTCGATGGTGAAGATTCGACAACCTACACTCAAAACGGAGTCACATCAGGCGAAGCCGCAATGACCGTTGACTTCCGCTACACCTTCACGGAAGATGACACAACGTTCTACTACGCATGTGAACCCCACTTGGCTGCAGGCATGTACGGCAAAGTTATCGTTGGAGACGGAGGAGCAACTGCTGTTGTAGAACCGACAGAACCAGTCGACACTTCCGATGAAGATGAGAACACACCAGGCTTCGTTTCGACAACGCTGATCGTGGCCTTGTTGGGTGCTGTTGTTGTTATACAGCGCCGTCAATCCGCTTGAGCGGACGACATTTGAACCTGAAACGCTGACCAGTCGTCACGAGTTACGTCGCAGTAACCGTGGCGGTTGGCTTTGCCTCTCTCTCTTGCACCATCTGCGGAGAAGGCCCAAAAGCACCGAATGAGGGCGACAAAGACATACAATCAGTCGATACGACCAAGAACACCGGCTCGTGTCGAGAGATGAGGATGACCATGGCAGGCAAAGCTCCCAAGCAGCGCGACCTCGATCACCTCATGGAACAAAATGACACGGAACTCAGTTTCCTCTCTGCCTATGGTGGGACCTCCCTCGAAGGTGATGGGGCGCCCCTTCTTGCAGCACTTGAGCGCTTCTTGAATGCTGGCAACACCGAAGTGACGAGTGTAAACGAAGGTGAAATTACCTTCGGGTTTGGAACTGCAGTGGTGGTTGAACAAGGGTGTAAAGTGTCCATTAAGGGGCACAACCTACCGTTCGTCCCAAGCGACGTGGAACAGTCAGGATTTGCTCATGGCTCGCTCAGTAAGGACCGCACACAATGCGAAGTGGTCTTGATCGATTGGGGCTATGATCAGCGTCGCTTCATCGAGCGTGCTGTTGAACACACTAATCTCGACGCGTGATCACAGCAGCAGCACCAAGTCCAGCCAGTGTAAGCACAGCGGCAAATCCTGGTGTAGACTCACTTTCTGCACAACCATCGAGTGCAGCGTTGGCATCAACGCCACCGTATTCGCCATTGTTTTGCCAGCATGATGACCATGTGGTGTACCACGAACCTTGTGGGAAATTTGTTTTGTTGCCGTCCTCGTAGGTTGCTTTGACTCGCCAGTTCACGTAGGTGTGATC
>DUIP01000230.1 GCA_013330285.1 Candidatus Poseidoniaceae archaeon | reverse complement strand
CCGCAGCGAAGACAACCACTGCAAGCGCTGCGAGTTCATGGCCTGCTTGACCCGAAACCAAGAGCGTACCTCGCTCGACGAGCGAAGCATCTTGTGGCAGGTACTGCAACACTTCCAAGTGGGTAGTGTCCAGTTGTACTATGGCACTCATCCGATGAAGTAACAACCAAGCAAACATCACGGCAGGACCCCATCGAACGAGGGCACCAATCCTCAATGAGGCACCTCCGTTTTTCTCAATTGACGGTAAAGCCAACCACAGGCAGAGGGAAATGGCAAGGGTTGGGAAAAACCATGGCAAGGTATCGCCCAACATTGTTTCGACCACAAGGCTTCACATCTTGAGCATGGCGGAAGCAACATAGTGAGGTGGCCAAACCCCAAGCCATGTCGCGGGGTGAATGGCAAGACCAAGACTTGCTGGCCGTGGCGAAGGACACACCACTGTCCCACTTGGCAGCGAATCTCGGTTTGAATGTTGACAAGTGGCTTGCTTTTGCCACTGAACCATTACCAGAAACATTCCGAATCACGCCAGAACGATATGACCGTGAATGGACGGAATCAATTCTTCGCTCCATAGGTGGCCAACCTCTTCACTGGGCCCCAAACGATTTTGCGTGGCAAATGCCATTTGCACGAGGCCAAGCGCCCGATGCCAACGCTAAACACATCATGGCCTTGCTGCATGAATCTGGTCGAATCACCCGTCAAGAAGCTGCCAGCATGCTTCCTGTGCTTGTTTTGAATCCATGTTCAGGCGAGTTGATCCTCGACATGTGCGCTGCGCCCGGCTCGAAAGCAACCCAAATTGCAGAAGCGATTCATCCAGAGGGTGTGGTGGTTGCCAATGAACCCGCGTCTGGGCGCGTCAACATGTTGGTTTCGAATCGAGGCCGCCTTGCGATTTCGAACATGCTCATCAATCAACAAGACGGAAGGCACCTTGGGCGAATTCCTCCTCCTGGCTACGACGGTATTGTTGCAGACGTGCCGTGCACTGGTTCGGCCACCTCGAGAAAAAACCGCAATGTGTGGTGGAAATGGACGCCAAAAGATGGGCGTAGCCTGTTTAATTTGCAAGTAGAAATCGCCTATCGTGGCGCCATGTTGCTCAGGCCAGGTCACGACTTGGTGTACTCCACTTGCAGCATGGATCCGTGCGAAAATGAAGCGGTAGTTGCCGAATTGCTTCGTCGTGCGCCGTGGTTGGAACTCGTCCCAATCCCCAATTCATCGTTTGAAGGGCTTCTTGTCCATGATGGCCTTAGCACATGGGACATTCTTGATCAGGAGGGCAGCGTACTCAGTGGCAGTGATGCACTATCGGCCCCGTCGATCAAACCTCCACATTTTGCTCCAAATCAACGGTGTGAGCTGGCCAATGAACTTGAAATCGAGGTTGATGAACACCTCGAACGATCCATAGCAGCCAACCTTTCTCATTGCCTTCGACTCTACCACCACGACAACGATACAGGCGGCTTCTTCGTCGCTAAACTCAGGCACAAACCCGAGTCCACGCCCGAAGGCGTGGCGCGTAGTTTTGTCCCAAAACGATACCAAAATCCGGATTCAGGATGGGTGCCACAACTTCTTGATTTACCACCTGCAAATCGCCATTCAATTTTCCCTGCCCCCGAATCAATTGTGGCAGAAGTGCAGGATCGCTATGGATTAGATGATGCGAACTGGTCTTGGTGGCATCGTGGCAAACGCCTGAACATCGCCCCTCAACTGGTTGAAGACCGGGTCTTCAATCGACAGTGTCCGAACAAAAAAGGCAACCTATGGCCCGAGGGAACATTTCATCCTCTCAAGTTAATTCACGTTGGACTTCCAGCGTTCACCCAAAAAAGAAAAATTTGGCGTTCGCGCCAAGAATCGGTGCCTGCATTGAGGGCGCTGATGAAGACGCAAACTCACACATTGGAGGCAGATGCGCTCAGGCGAATGCTCCAAGGCTGGGCGCCTTTGATGGAAGAATACACAGAACTCTATGGCCAGATCGAAGAGAATGGTCCAGTGCTTATGGGGTGTCAACTTCCATGCGGCCTGGCGCTGGTTTCGGGGTGGGTCGGTGCCCGCCTCACTCTTATGATGGACCGCGTGGGGCGGAATGTGTTACGGATGAAACTGGATATGCCGCCAGAGTCCGACGAAGAAGAATGAGGGAACATGATGCGGTTGATGATCGGTCCTCTTCTTGCCATGTTCCTTCTTGCAGGATGCCTTCCGTACAGTACGGGGGCAGCAGATGAGGCCTTGCAAACAGTCTCCTCGACCCTTCCTCAACCCGAGCCCCAAGACCGCCTTCTCATCGAATCCTTTCTCAATCAAGATGCCGATTTGCCCGTAAGCGTTGAGGGGGAGCATCATCTGACATGGTGGTCATGGAGCGATCAAACTGGTTCAAATTGGCCAGATGACGATGCCAAAGCACGAAAAGGGCAACTTGGGATTGAAACTGAAGCCATGACCGTCTACAATGAACAGCAGGACATGGCTGTTGCAGAGGCTCTTCAACTCGAACAATCGGTCCTTGAGTTGCAAGGTTCAATCCAACTCGTCTACGATGATGAAGGGGGCATAGCGATCCATCTTCCCGTGGAATTGACACCAAGGGTCAATCTTAGCGACGATACAGTGCTTTCGATTTTCATCACTGAAGATCGAGCTGTCGACCACCATGGACGAGTTGCTCATCACCTCGTGCGAGACATGATGCCGCAGGTTGGTTTCTCAGTGGAAGCCAAAAATACCACAGAAACAACATGGATTGTGCCTTCAACTCATCTCGAAGCAGCAGGCGTAAATTTCGATGAAGAGCCACATGGCTGGCACATCACCCTCGCGTTTTTTGGCGACCTTGAGGGCGGAGAAGAAAGTCGACTGTTAGCCCTTTACACCACACCAGTACCTACGTCTTGGGACGGCACCACTATTGGTGATTTCTTCGTTCCAGCGTTCCTCTTGGTGCTTTGTCTCGTCATTGCTTCTGGCGCAGTTATGGGTTCGTTTAAGCGCGAGAAAGGTATGCCGAGAATCGACGCACAATGGACCAGTCAAGATCCACCCGTGCTCCAATTCCGGGTCGTTGCAGGGACTCAACCGTTGTCGCTCAATGGCTGCAGTGCCGCAGAACCTTGGTCCATACGAGGTGGGTTCAAGCGCGTGAAAATCTCGGCCGGACACAAGCGCGAATTCGCCATCCGTTTCAAGCGAAGCGAAAGCAGCGACTGCCATGTATCGCTCAACGTTGAGGTTGAAGAATTGGGCTCATGGACACAGTACCTCCGCCTCCCCTCTGCTGAAGAAGCCCTCCGAAGCGTTCAAATCAACACAGAGAAAGCAACAGATGGTGGCGAAGCATGAACCTCGATGACACTGACCGTGCAATCCTCGAAGTGTTGCTCGAAGATGCTCGCACCAGTCAACGGGCCCTTGCTCGTCGTGTTGGTATCGCTCAAGGGACCGTCCTCAATCGTTTGCGAAGGCTCGAAGACATGGGCGTCATTCAGGGCTACAGTGTGGTGCTCGATCCAAGCGCAGTTGGATGGACCATGACCATTATGGCAGGACTCCGAATTGTCAAGGGGCGAATGATCGATGTTCAAACTCAAATCGCCGCGGATCCACGTGTCTTTGCAGTCTATGATGTCACAGGCGATTGGGATTCCATGGTCCTTGCAAGGGTCAAGGACAGAGCAGATTTGGACGATTTAACCAAGACCGTGTTCACCCTTGATGGTGTGGCTCGTTCCTACACGCACGTCGTGCTCAACACGGTCAAAGAAGACGGGCGAACCCGCCCAGCACCGTCCCTCGATTAGCACTCATCATACTCGTCGATAAAAGGCCCAAGTTCGTAGGCCATTGCTCGTAATGATTCAACAACCCTCGTTTCGGGTTTAAGCGCCTTCATCAAGACTTGACGAAGCTCTTCAGAGATTTTGATGTCCATGCCCTCCATTCGTCGTCGCAGTTCGCTTTGCAAACGACCCCCGGTTCTGTCCCAATCCATTAAAATCGATAAGGCGGGCCCACCATCACTCCTTCTGGTGCCATATGTTTCATAGAGATAAGCAATCAACCGTTCAAGCGTCCAGCCCCTGTTTAGGACCTCGATAGGCCCGGTAAAGTTCAGGGCCTCGAGGGCCAATTTGTCCCTTTTTCCCTCGATTAAAATCGGCCAAGATTGATCTCGATTGAGGGCACGTGCCTCTGCCAATGCTTCTCCAGCTAATCTGAACCTGAGTGCGGCATCACCTGCACCCAAGGGGGAGCGATGTTTCGTGTCCCGAGTCATGCCTCACCAGTCTCCTGCTTGAGCAGAGTGAGGAGGTCCCCCTCACTGATGTTTTCAAACCTCACGGTCTTTTTCCGAGAGGTGTGGCCGGCGACGATGGAAATCGATGTTTTTTGCAAATCAAGCACATGGCTAAAGCAATCGATCACCGCACGATTTGCGAGCCCCCGTTCTGCGTTGGCTTGTACGGATACATTGAGTCTTGAGCGCCACGTGTTGACCGTTCCGATGCCGGTGTGGCTGGCTCCTGGCTGGACCTCAATACTCAACAACACGCCTTCTTGGAAGGTGGTTTGTATGCAAGACGCGAGGGGCACAGCGCTCCATTTTGCCCATTGGTTATCAAGTTAACACGCGCGAAATGAGGGTAAAAAAAGAGGTTTTTTCCGAACAAAAAACAGGGTGTAGAAACGCGACATAGCGCCTTTGAAAGACCTCTAGGAAGAAGGCGCTATCGCCAAGGGTTTAAGAGCGGTATCTACGGCCATTCACATGAGGGTGAACTATGCCTGCTGAAGACACTGTTTTCAACGTCCTTTACGATAAATTCATGTTTTGGAGCATCATTGTCGGAATATTCACCTTTGGATGGATGTTCATCGCAATGCTGCGCTACCGCGACGGTGTAGAACCAGTCGAAAACATGGAAAAATACCACATTGAAGTTGGCTCCTTCCCAGTTGATTCACACAACACCAAACTGGAGGTGCTGTTCTATGTCCTTCCAACCATCATTGTCGTATGGCTCACCATGATGGCCCTCGCATCAAACACAGCAGTCTGGACCGTTGATGACGATGCTGAAACCTTCGATATCCAAGTGGTTGGCAAGCAATGGTTCTGGGAATTCCACTATACTGAATCCTTGACATGGGAAGATCCAGGCACTGGCATCGATGTGGAATGGGAAGGAAACATGCTCATGGTCCATGCGCACAACACGACTGCGACCAATGTCACGATCGCCATCGACGGCGTTGAAACGGATTACCAAATTGACGCTTCAACCGGTATGCTCGAACTCACAGGGCCCGGTTTCTACTTGGATGTAGAACTTCATTCCAAGATCACCGTGTTTGACGCCGAAGATTCCTTGCTTCATACATGGGAACACCTCCCAGTTGGCACCATCCTCTCGACCGCAGGCGGCGAGCACATGCTCTTGCCTTGCGACAAGGTTGCAGTGATGAACCTTCATTCACAACCATCCGATGCCTCCAATCCTAACTACGTCGGCGTCCAACACTCATTCTGGCTACCAGAATGGGGCGTCAAGGAAGATTTGGTTCCAGGCCTTGAAGCTGGTACGGTGATGTACGCTCAACCCGACGATCTTGGCACCTTCCCAATTCGATGCGCTGAATACTGCGGCCTCGATCACTCAAAGATGATTGGTCAAGTCACCATTGTCGCTCCAGAAGGGGATAACTGCGAAGTCGATACCGGTGTCAAAAAGACACAATCCAGTTCTGATGGAGGTGGCTACTGATGCGAACACGCGCCCTCACCCTTGTCGCACTCATGCTGTTGATGCTTGCAGCGTCTCCACAATTCGAGGCTATGCCTACTGGAATTGGAGCGGCTGGTGACAACGGTTGTTCTTGCCACGGTGGCCCATCTGGTGACACCTCAGTTGTCGTTGAAGGGCTACCTGACACCTTCAACGCAAGCGAAACGTATGCATTCACTGTGACAGTCGTCAACGATGTGATGGAACTCCACAACGGTGGCAGCACCGAAGGTGCAGATCCTTGGAACGGCCACGCTGGCGGTTTCCGCATCCTTACTTCTTCAGGCATGGTCTCAACCGTGAACGAATCCCTTAGCCACGACATGGATGGTGGCTTGACCCACACCGCTGAAGCAAATGGTGTTCGCTCATGGGACTTTGAATTCGTTGCGCCAGGTGACGATGGCAAGGTCGTCGAGATTACCGTGTACGGAAACGCTGTCAACGGCGGTGCTGGTTCTGGAGGCGATTATTGGAACGAAGCTAACTTTGTGATTCCAGGCGCTAATGCTGGCGATATTGCACCAAGCGCTCGTGCGCTTGTTGTCTTGGTCACCGCTATTGGATTGGCACTTGGCCTCGTGCTTCTTGGTGTGATGTATGTGTTTTACGCACGCTCGCCAAACACCTTCACCATCGAAAACTTCTGGTCGTATCTCAAGCCGTGGTTGACCACAACCGATCACAAAGAAGTCGGAATTCTTTACTTCCTCTATGGGTTCATCTTCTTCCTTGTCGGTGGTATTCTCGCGCTCTTGTTCCGTATTCAACTGGCCCTTCCAGAAAATACGTTCTTGACCGAAACCGAATACAACTCGTTCTTCACCCTTCACGGTACAACCATGATTTTCCTTGCAGCCATGCCAATGATTGCTGGTTTCATGAATTATGTGCTGCCGTTGCAAATCGGGGCAAAGGACCTTGCATTCCCACGAATCAACGCTATGGGTCTGTGGCTTCTTGTGTTCTCTAGCCCACTGATTTACGCTGGTATTTGGTCTGGCGAAGGTGCGGACATCACGTGGGTCATGTACCCGCCATACTCTTCGCTTACAGAGGCGAACCTTGGGGCCGAATTGGCACAGTATGGTTCGAATCCAGGAACAACTGCATTCATCTCTGGGATCTTGATGCTTGGTGCGTCTTCGACCCTTGGTGGTGTGAACTTCATCACGACCGTGTTCACCATGCGTGCGCCCGGTGTCGGCTTCATGAAGATGCCACTGTTCGCTTGGTCGGTCTTCGTCAGCGTGTTCATGCTCTACATGTCCTTGCCTGCCTTCAT
>DUIP01000095.1 GCA_013330285.1 Candidatus Poseidoniaceae archaeon | reverse complement strand
CCATGGCCATACACGGTCTTTTGTTGCATGAGTGCTGAACGAAGAGAGAGCGCTTGGTCAAGGTTCATTTTGTGAGTGTCCACAATTTTAGCAAGTTCATCGACGCGCTCGTCATCAAGCCAACCAAATTCACCCTTTCGAAGCACGAGCTTCGACAAGGCTTCTTCGTCCTTTAGAGGCACTGGTGAAGTGGCCCAGTCAAACCTGTGGGTGTTTGGTGCGTCAAGTCCTTCGGGAAAGCCCATCGGGAGTTCCTTGCGGTTGAACCGTTCGTTCGCATCTCGCTCGGTCTCTGCGATTCGTTGAGAATGACGTTCTTCAAGCACTGCTTTAGAGGTGCCTCCGTAGCGTTTTGGCTTACGGTGTTGGCCGCCCCTGTTTGAGCGGTTTCGATGGCCGCCGTTGCGTGAGCGACCCCGATTCTTCCCTCGTTTTTTTGAGGAATTGGGACGTTTGTCGCCGCTGTTTTGGTCGCTCATTGACGCAGGTCAGTGCCGAGGCTCCTTGAACACTCGCCTTTATTCTGATTCGCCTAAAGCAGCTTCATGTGATTTGGGGATGGGGTGAATTCCGCGTTCTGAAGCGTCACGGAGCCATTGTTTTGCCAATGCCCGAGGTAAACGATTCACGCGCCCTTGCATGAATTTGGCCCACCAACGAACCTGCCACCAAGCGGCAATTTCGATGCCCCCTTCTTCCTCGCCCCAAATCGTTACAGCGAGGCGCAAGGAGGTGATGGCTGTTCCAAGAGGGCGGCCTTCTCGTTGTTGACCCCCCCAATCAAATTCAATTTCAAGAAACCGTGGTCGTTCACTTTGGCGAATCGATCTGACCGTCCACATTTCCTCGATCAAACGTTGACGTTCGACTCGATGCAAATCAAAACGCTGGCCTTCGTGCAAGAGACCATTGTGTTCCGAAAGGATTCTTCCTGCCGAGGTGTGCCAACTTGGCCAGCAATTCAAATTCAGCACATTTGAGATGAGCCGGCTGCATTCTTCTGGTGGCAGCGATTGACGCCATACGCCTCTTGGTGCCCCCATGTGGCTTCGTCTACAAGTTTCTCTTTGAATCTGTGGGGTACGAAAAAAGCGGGGTTTCAAATGCAATAAGTCGTTCCGATAACCATGCGATGGACATCTGCGGTGCTGATTTCAGTTCTTTTGGTCTGTTCATCCATGTCTGTTTTAACTCAAAATTCGGGTGAAGAAAACCTGTTACAGAGGGCACAGTATTCCGTTGATGACCAAGAAAATTCCGACCTTGCTTTTGGCTGGGCAACAAGTGCTGGCGGTGCGCTTGACGATTTCATCTCTCAATCTGCCACCTACGCCAACGGCACCTTCCTTGTTGCTGGTAGTTTCGAAGGAGACATCCAATTTAGAGACCAAATTGATGGCCACGGCGCCACCTCAGGTTCAACTGACCGAGATGCGTTCATAGGGTGGGTCAATCCGAATGGCACATGGAATGGAAGCATGGCATTCGGTACCACTGGAATCGACTCCATCGATGCGGTCGCATTGCTCTCAAACGGTGACGCCATTCTTGCTGGAACTTATTGCCTCAACAGCGTTGGCTTCCAGTGCCAATTATCGCTTGATGGCGTAGCAACCCTCACGAAAGAAGATCAAGACGAGGATGGAAATGTCTTCGTCGCCCGTCTCAATGGCGATGGAACATGGGCATGGGCAACAAAAATCGGTAATGCTTACGATAATTTCGTGCTTGATATGTTGGTGACGCCCGACAATGAAATCCATGTCGGCGTCCTGTACAGGGAAACCATGGAATTCAATGGGAACATATTGCCGCCAAGTTCAGAACGAACAGTCATGATTGCCATGCTCAATGAGGGTGGTAGCCCTGTGACCCATGTCGCGGTTGAGACCTCGGAGGAAATTGAACCGGTTGGAGGCATGTGTATTGATGGAGCGGGACAATTCTATGCAGCCCTCACGTTTAGAGGCGAGGTCCTCATCGGGGAAACGCGTCTTGATTCCGCTGGTGAATCCGACCTCCTAGTCGCCTCATATGAGGCTGATCAATGGAATTGGGCCGTCACCGGAGGTGGAGCCTTTGAGGACCGAGCATGGGACTGTTCAGGGTCGCCTCAGCAAGGCCTTACCGTTGTTGGGGAATTCTCAGGAAACGCAACGTTTGGCGAATATTCCACTGAATCTTCAAACAGCGTCGATATGGTGCTGAGCAGGGTGTCATCAGATGGTGCATGGGCGGGCATCGCCACAGCAGGTGGACCCGGAGTTGACCGAGCAACTGGCGTTGTCACCAATGCCATCGGCGATGTTGTCGTCGCCGGAACCACATCAGGAGGCATCACCATTGGCGTGGATGAACTTGAGGACCTTGATGGGGTCAACGATGACATGCACAATGACATCTTCCTCGCAGCTTACCTTGCCAACGACACCTGGGCGTGGGCAGTTTCTGCGGGAGGCGATGGGAATGACGAACCAACCCATCTCACTTTTGCCCCCGATGGCTCACCTCTTCTCACCTTCATGCTCAGTGGGACCGCTAGCCTTGGTGTCCACAGCGCAACAAGTTATGGGGACTATGACGTAGGCCTTTGGCTGTACCAAACTGACAGAGATTCTGACGGGATTCTGGATGGTGAGGACAATTGCCCCCGTGTATCAAACACCGCCCAAAGCAACCATGATGGCGATCTGTATGGCGACGAATGTGACGATGACGATGACAATGACGGCGTGCAAGATGTCGTTGATGATTGTTCAACAGGTGAAATGAATTGGGCCTCTGATGCCTCAACAGACCATGATGGTGATGGATGCAGAGACGCTGGAGAAGACTTCGATGATGACGAAGATACGGTCTTTGATTTCCAAGACCTTTGCCCTTTGGGCCCTGTGGGCTGGATTTCAACACCTGAAGAGGACAGCGAGGGTGACGGTTGTGCCGACGTTGATACTGACGAAGACGGTTTTATCGATCAAATGGACAACTGTCCGGATGATGCAAACCCCACACAATCCGATCTTGATGGCGATGGTCTTGGTGATGCGTGCGACGTTGACGAAGATGGTGATGGTGTAGCTCTACCACAGGACAATTGCCCCAGGGATGCAAATCCATGGACTTCGAACATTGCAACAGATTATGATCAAGATGGATGCCAAGATTCGATCAATGACGATGACGATGACAACGATGGCATGCCCGATGCAGCAGATGCTTGCCCGACCGGTTCAATCGCTTGGAACGAACTTGGGACGGCAGGTTTGGATCACGACCAAGATGGATGTCAAGATGCTATCGAGGACAATGATGACGATAATGATGGATACACAGACGCTGTGGATGCCTGCCCGGTTGGATTGATTGGAATCGCCCAACTCGGGCAAGATGTGGATGGCGATGGGTGCATTGACGGCGTCGAAGACGATGACGATGACAATGATGGCGTGGTCGATGGTGTTGATGTCTGTCCACAAACCCCGCCGAATGCACAGGTGGGGATCCAAGGATGCAGCATGACTCAA
>DUIP01000123.1:1331-3695 GCA_013330285.1 Candidatus Poseidoniaceae archaeon | reverse complement strand
TGAGATGAACGTGTATGAAGGGACAATGACTTCGTCACCCGGCCCAATACCAGCAATGCGGAGAGCGGCCCACAATGAGGAGGAGCCGTTTTGGCAAGGTTGGGCGTTGAGTGCCCCAGAGTGTGCAGCGAAGGCGGTTCCGAAGGCAGCAACCTTCGGCCCCTTGACCCAACGTTTGGAATCAAGCGTCTCGACTGCGGCCTGTCTCATGGCACTGTTCCATGATGGGCGGCCTGTCGGTATGCGCTCCATGCCTCGGCGAAATGTTCGACCCCCTTGAGTGTGCGCATTTGCCCCGCCCATCATCGCTGTCTTCAAGACCTCCAACCGATTTGCCGCTGGTATGGTGTCAGAGAACGAGGATTTCTCCGGCGCCCTCCCGTCTGCCAAAGAGCCAAGTTATGCCGACTTGGTGGATGAGATCCTCACGGTCGATGCCTCCCCCCCGACTGAACGTGCGGCACAACCCCCTGCTCGAAAAAAGAAATTCAAACCAAAGGGTTTGTTTCTTGGTTCCCGAAGAGACACTGGTGAGCCAATCGACATCAAATCGATGGTTTTAGCGCGTCACGCCGCAATGTTAGGTTCGACCGGTTCGGGTAAAACTGTCATGGCGAAGGCCCTCATCGAAGAGGCGGCTTTGGCCAAAATTCCCTCGTTGATCATCGACCCACAAGGCGACTTAGCAAGGCTTGCGCTTGGCATCGAGCCTGAGGAATTGGAGAAGGAGGGTGGCGACGTCACGAGGGCGAAGAAATTGATGGAGATGTGTGAGGTCAGAATCTGGACCCCTTTGCGTTCGAAGGGGTTGCCGCTGTGTATTGATCCGTTTCGCGCACCCCCATCGGATTTAGATGCAGAAGAAGCGATTACTGCGTGGGATATGGTCGCTGCTGGTTTCACGAGTTTAGCAGGCTATGATGTTGAGAAAGCACAAGGAAAAGTCGTCAAACCCTTCCTGTATGAAATTCTGGTTGAAGGGACAAAGCATGGGCTCAATGTCGGTGACTTCCAAGCGCTGGCAAGGGTGGTTCGTGAGCCCTATCAAGAATTCACCCGCCACCTTTATCCGGAGTGTTTCTTTGAAGTTGAAGAGGGTGAAGAGAAGCCTGACGTCCCTACCTGGGATGAAGTCATGATCGAACATCGGCTTACGGATTTCGAGGAACGTTTGCCTAAAACAACGCGCAATGACTTGGCCCGGCGTCTCTCTGCATATTCCTCCGGTGTCAATCAACTGTTATTTTCAAACGGCGTTCCAATTGATATCGATTCATTTGTGGAACCTGCTGTGCCTGGAAAAATACCACTCAACATTGTGTACCTCAACACGATTCAAGATGAGGCTCAGAAGCAATACTTCGTCCAAGAATTGTCCCGTGAATTGTACGATTGGATGTTAACTCAACAGCCGGCAGACGGGGAATTGAAGCTGCTCTTCTTCATGGATGAAGTGGCCCCGTACTTACCACCCCATCCTCGAAACCCTCCGGCAAAGGATTTGATCAAACTGATCTTCAAACAAGCACGGAAGTATGGTGTGGCGTGTGTTTTGGCCACTCAGAATGTCAGCGATGTCGATTACAAGATCCTCGCCCAAGCCAACACCACCTTCATTGGAAGATTTACACAGCCGCAGGATGTTGAAAAGGTTCGGCACTTGTTGAAAGAAAGCGGTGGCGATCAAGACCTCGTCGCCCAATTGCCAACCTTAGGCCCTGGCCAATTCCAAATGGTTGCGCCAGACGTTGATCCTGCACCCGTGCCGATCCAGTGTCGATGGTTGTACACCGACCACGGCGCACCTCTCAACGAAGATCAAGTTGAAGGCATCATCTCAGACGAAATTCGCGCTTGGGCAAAAACACGCTCGTCTGGGAATACGAAGAACAGGGGGGCTGGGGCTGCGCATGCTGCGAGTCGGGGCTCTGCTTGGAATCGAGGGGGTCTCGATGATGAATGGGCAGCTGGTGAGGCTGAATCAATCATCGACAAGGCTCGAATTAAGGCCGTTGGTGGGATGACTGCTGCTGCGCACGGCATCGTTGATGATTCGGCATTTGAAACTCGTTTAATGGGTGGTTTCGCCGTGCTCAAGGACGGGCGAGATCCGCTCTACACCATGCAAGCAACGGCCAATGTTGCCTCGGTGTTGGCGTTAGCGTGGACCATGGTTGCGCTCATGTTTGCTTGGCGCGATGGTGATTTAGATTGGTGGTGGCTCTTTGTGAGCGTTGGGCTTTCAGCGACGACATGCCTCGTCATTGCTTTGGAAATGCTGTTATCTCACGACGCTGAACTTCTTCACCGCATCACACGATTTGCTCGCACCTTCCAATTGGTCCTTGTCTCATGGTTGTGGGG
>DUIP01000123.1:603-939 GCA_013330285.1 Candidatus Poseidoniaceae archaeon | reverse complement strand
GTTGTCGTGGTCTGGGTCACCATGTTCACTGGAATTGAAATCTTCAGCAGGTTCAAGTTGGGCCAAATTCGTTGGAATGGAGGATCTGCGTTGGACAAATTGAAAGGTGTCACGGCTGTTTTAACCGAGGTTGAAATGACTGAGATGAAGGCCAATTCCAGCCAAATAATGGCTACTGTTCGGTGGGCACTGCACGGATTGACGTTGGTATGGCTTTGTGTTCTTCTCGCCTTTGGCCAAGGCATTGGGCCTGAAACGTTGATGATTGAGGAATGGGGCCGCCCAACCCTTTGGCTTGCTGCAATGTACGCCCTCATGTTTGGTAGTGAATCTTGG
>DUIP01000123.1:0-198 GCA_013330285.1 Candidatus Poseidoniaceae archaeon | reverse complement strand
TCATCGAAGATTGAGGCTTTTTTATTCAGTGAAGAGGTTGGTCGCGTCATTGATATACGCGCGTCTTGAGGGGCGGTCGAAGCAGGGGTTGCCAAGCTTGGTCAACGGCGCTGGGATGAGGTCCCAGTCTCTATGAGTTCGCAGGTTCGAATCCTGCCCTCTGCACTCCAACGCCAAAATCGACCACCCGTTATGGCA
>DUIP01000222.1:3423-5328 GCA_013330285.1 Candidatus Poseidoniaceae archaeon | reverse complement strand
GACAAGGCAACACTTTCTGAATTATTTTCAACATCTGACAGGGACCTCGTTTCGACCCTTGGCGGGAAAGCCAATCTTGGCGGAACCCATGCGAATGCTGTCTGTGATTTGGCAGGCCTTGAACCAAACATGGCCACACAAGAGGCCCCTGTTGAAGATGTGCATGTTGCGTTGCAAACATTGCTGAGCAATTTAGCTGAAACACCTCAAGGGATCCTCTTGATGAAGCCCACTGAAGAAAAAGACGTCCCCCACCTAGAACGTGAGGCGGCGGGAATGGAAGCAAATGGATTGCGTGATCGTTTCTTCGAGCAACACGCCTCTGAGGCCACGCCAACATTGCTTCCCTCGCATGAAGGCATGGCCCAAGCAATATTCCCAACACTTTGTGAGGCAGTGGACGCATGGAAGGGCGCTCACGATGCTGGAGCACTCGCTCGCAGGGAGGCTGAGAAATTGGATATTGCCGCTCCTGGAAGAGGGCACTCAACTGATGTGGAGCGACTCGAACGAAGAAAGGTCCAACAAGAAAAGGCGCTCGAAGGCTTTTCGAAAAAGATTGAGAAACAGCAAATGCTTGGCCATATCATCCAAAACAATTGGACGCATGTTGAAAGTCTTCTCAAGCAGGTCACAGAAGCCGTTGAAACAATGGGCTGGAAGGAAGTCAAGTCCATGGCCAAGGCCATTCCTTGGATTGTGTCACTCAATCCAGCAGAACGAAGTTTCCTCAGCGTCCTCCCCGATGAACAGGGAGAACCAAAAGGGCCTCAAGCCACACTTTCCATCGACGAAAGCGTCCACCAAAACGCTCAACGATACTTTGAAGCTGCGCGAAAGCAGAAAGACAAAACAAAGGGTGCTGTCGATGCTTTGGAAGACACAATGCTTCAACTTCAGCGTGCTCAAAAGAAAGAGGCAAAACAGCAGGCCAGCGGCAAATTGAACAAAATAAAACGCAGCAAGCGACTCTGGTTTGAACACCACCGTTGGAGCATGATCACTGGAGGGCATTTGCTCGTTGGAGGAAAGGACGCCAAAGGAAACGATTCGATTGTCAAGAAGCACTTGTCGGGTGAAGACCGATACCTGCACGCTGATTTGCATGGAGCGCCAAGTTGTAGCCTAAGGGCAACTCAGGGCTTTGTTGTTGATGAGCACAAACCTGCTCACATCCCTGAAGATATTCCGGCGTTCAGAATCGTGGACAAGCTTGGAGACGAGCGAATCACCGATGAGAAGTTGCTCGAAGCTGCTTCAATGGCGTTGTGTTGGAGCCGAGCGTGGGCTGGCGGCGGCGCACACGGAACCGTCTATTCGGTCAAGCCCGCTCAGGTTTCTAAAACCGCACAAACCGGTGAGTTCGTTGGCAAGGGCTCGTTTATTGTTCGTGGCCAGCGCCAGTGGTTCAAGGACCTCGATGTTCAAATTGGAATTGGAATTGTGGCTGTGAACGGAGTGCCGCTCTTGATGGGAGGGCGCCCTGAAACCATCGCTACGACGTGTCAGAGGTACGCCATCCTACGACCAGGGCTGACAAAAAAGGAACAATTGGCCAATCGCATCTACAAGAACACCGGCCTTGTCACAGACGATGTATTGCCGGTATTGCCAGGTGCCTCTGACATTTTGGAAGATTATGGGATTTTTTCGCCCCCAGCATCACTCGCTGAAGAGGAATAAACTCAGTCATTTGCCTCTACCCGAACGCTTGAATCCGCCCTTAGAAGGCCTGTTATTCCTGTTGGCTTGGCTCTTTCCATAGCCTTTCTTCGAGTTCTTGGAAGGTTTGTACGTCTGACCACGGGCTTCGCCTCTGTAGCCCTTCGATGAACCGCTGGATCCTCGATCATTTGACCTTGAATCATTGCCGCCGCTGCGACCACCACGATAGCCTCCGCCACC
>DUIP01000222.1:0-3035 GCA_013330285.1 Candidatus Poseidoniaceae archaeon | reverse complement strand
GCCACGGTAGCCACCGCCACCGCCACTGCGTCCGCCGCCTCGGTATCCACCGCCGCTTCGGCCACCGCCACGGTAGCCTCCGCCGCCTCTGCCGCCACCACGGTAGCCTCCGCCGCCGCTATTTCGACCGCCGCCACCATAGCCACCACGGCCACCGCCGCTTCGACCACCGCCGCCATAGCCGCCTCTGTTTTGCTCACGTGAACGGCGATCAGCCGCAATGTAAACAACTTCAAATTCTGGAAGCACTGAAAATTCAGGAGGCGTAAATTCAACGTTGATACCAACATTTCTTTGGATGCGAACATAGGAACGCTTCTGAGGTCGTTGAACAAGTGAAACCACAACACCTGATGCGCCACCTCGAGCTGTTCGTCCGCTTCGGTGTTTGTACGCTTTACCGTTTTCAGGAGGATCGTAATGAATCACACAATTCACGCCTGCAACGTCGATGCCACGCGCTGCGACATCTGTAGCGACCAACGCCATGCACTCACCATGCTGGAAGCGTTCCATGGCTCTGTCACGACCACGTTGGGTCAATCCTCCATGGAGGGTTTGGACCGCAAGACCGTCATAGGTAAGATCGTCACCAACTCGGTCGACGCCTGCTCGAGTTCGACAGAAGACAATGGTTCGACCACACTTTCGAATCAGTTCAGATGTGATGTCTGGTTTCTTGGAGTTTGGCATCAACCAAAAGTGGTGGGTCATGCTCTCCATGCTCACTTCTTTTGGTCCGACTTCGATGGTGACTGGATCGGTTTGGTAATCACGGACAAGATCGGCAACTTCGTCATCGAGTGTGGCGCTAAAGAGAATTGTTTGTCGGTCCTTTTGACACGCATCAAGAATTTGGCAAACCGGTTCCATGAACCCCATATCAGCCATTCGATCTGCTTCATCAAGCACAACAACCGAAACATCGTCAAGAGTCAACGAGCCTCGCTCCATCAAGTCGATCAAGCGACCCGGACAAGCCACAAGCACATCGACACCACGATCGAGTGCACGGAATTGCTTCTGGTAGGAAACACCGCCATACATCGCTTCAACATACAACTTCAAATCGTAGGCTAACGGGTCGAGAACTTTGTAAATTTGCTCTGCCAATTCCCGGGTAGGTGTGAGAATGAGCGAGGTGGGTCGGCGGGGTTCTGCTTCTGTGGTCCGAGAAAGGAGAGGAAGTCCGAATGCGAGGGTCTTACCGGAGCCTGTTGGGGCTCTGCAACACACATCTCTTCCAAGCATGGCATCAGGAATCGACTCACGCTGAACCTCAAACGGCTCAAGGATGCCTTGTGTTTTTAGAGCATTCACCAAAATTGGCTCAATACCCAAATCACTGAACGACACCATACACGCACCCCGTTCGGACCCGCCGTCCGACCCTATTTGAAACCCATAGTTGGAATAAGCGACCTTATTGACGGCTCAATCAATATTCATGCGCGCCGGACAAGCATTGCAACTGCGTTGCCCCCACCGAGGCAAAGGGTTACAATTCCACTTGATGCTTCAACTCGACGCATGACGCCAAGCATGGTAATGAGACAACGTGTGCCGCTTGACCCGAGAGGGTGGCCCAAACTTACTGCTCCGCCATGGAGGTTGAATCGATCTTCCGGGATGTTCAGTTCTTTTGCGACGGCACATGAGGCTGAAGCGAAGGCTTCGTTGTGTTCGTAGACATCGACATCGAGGACATCCAAATTGTTGCGTTCAAGAAGCATTTCCACTGCTGTAATTGGAGCGCTCATCACACGGGCCGGTTCGACACCGCTCGTGCAATAGTCTTCGACATAACCCAGAATCTCCCATCCTTGTTGTTGAGCGTATTCTGCCTCTGCAAGAAGGACTGCACTTGCGCCATCATTGAGGGTGCTTGCATTTCCTGCGGTCACTTGGCCTCCCTTTTTGAAGACTGGACGAAGCCCTGCAAGTGATTCTTCAGAGGTCGTTGAACGAACGCCTTCATCAGAGTTGAACATGACTGGGTCACCTCTGCGTTGTGGAATCTCAATGGTGAACATTTCCCAATCAAACCACCCATTTTCTTGGGCAGCCGATGCTCGCTGTTGGCTTCGTGCAGCATAAGTATCCGAGTCTTTTCGGGAGATGTTGCATTCTTCTGCAATGGTTTCTCCAGTTGTGCCCATGTGCATGTCATTGTAGCCATCCCACAATCCATCATGAATCATTGAATCAACAAGCGTTGAATCGCCCATCTTTGAGCCCTTGCGGTGGTTTTTCAACAGGTGTGGTGCATTCGACATGCTCTCCATGCCACCTGCAATGATCGCTTTGTATTCCCCAGCTCGAATGCTGTTAGCTGCCAACATTGCCGCTTTCAGTGAACTGCCACATACTTTGTTGATGGTGACCGAGGGAGTGGAATATGGTAGATGTGCTCCAAGGGCGACTTGCCGAGCAGGGTTTTGTCCAGCACCAGCTTGGAGGACTTGGCCAAAAATCACTTCTTCAATGATCCCAGATGAGGGATCAATCCCTGCACGTTGACACAATTCCTTGACGGCGAGAATTCCTAATTCCACGGCGGTAAAGCCTGAAAGCGCGCCCATGAATTTACCAATAGGGGTTCGAGCAACGGCACAAATGGCGACTTTGGGCTGTGGCATGGCCGACCTAATGGTGCACTATTCTTGAATGTGCGCGCCCCGATTTCACGCTAAAATGAGGAGAAGCCTTGATGAAGAGAAGGTGCTGGCCAATGCATGGCGAAATTCAAGACTGGATTCACAACAGACCGAGAAGCGAACGAAATGCGACATGTGGAAGTCGAGATTGACTTCACACCAAACGCACTTGCTTCAATCCTTTATCGTCAAGGTGACACCGTCATCCTCGCATGCTGCACCAAGGAGGCACGTTTGCCAGGTTGGTTCCCTCGTGACTCAACGAAAGGTTGGGTTCACGCTGAATACTCACTCTTACCAGGCTCCACAGATTCGAGGTTCCGCCGAGAACGACGAGGTGCAAAAGGACGCACGCAAGAAATTGAACGTCTTATTGCA
>DUIP01000121.1 GCA_013330285.1 Candidatus Poseidoniaceae archaeon | reverse complement strand
GTGCTTGGTTCGAAGAAGAGATTGCCCATGATTCGTCCTTTGAGAAGTGGAAGATACAATTCCCCTCGAGCGACAGGAAGAAGGCGCTCTGCGTCATCTAAAATGCTGAGGATTTCCTCATTGGTTAAATCGTCCATTGTAATGAGACCGGTCATTGTCACTCCTCACTCCTAAGAAGGCGGTGAACGACACCCATGAACATTCCCGTCATATCCATTGAAATTCGTGGCTCTAAACCACAGCAAAATACGCTCAACTCTGGCATGGAGCGAGGGTACAGCGGAGCGGAGTGATTATCACTGTGCGCTCAAAGTCGCGGTCATGGTGGACGCTTGGGCTGATGTAGAAACGGCAATTCAAGCTGCCATACAACAGCGTAAACAGCGCCTTGAGAGGCTCACCAGTGCATCAGCACTCGTTCTTCTTGCTGGAGCCTTGTGGTTGATGTGGCCCAGTTTAAACGCCGCTATGCGAGGTGAGTCTGGGCTACTCAAGGGACTGGGCTTTCCTTTAGTCATCATCGTTTGGGGCCTGATCATACAGGATTTGACTGTCGATCAACCCCGTGCACGGACAAGAGTAGGCTCTGCCGCAAGCGTCGTATGGCCGATTCTATTGATGACAGGAAGTCAATCGCTCGACATCTCAAACACGAGCATGGTCGCTGGAAGTCTGATTCTTGTGATGGTCGGCCTCGCTTGCTTGAATGCCTCCAAAGCAATTCTACAAGGTGGACTTGACGTCCTTAGGTGGCGGGCGATCATGACAGGGCTTGGAACCATCGTGGCGTTCTCGATCTTTGCCGGTGCACCTCCAGAATCGATGACTTATGAGTGGTTAGCTGCCATTGGAACACTCGGATTCAGTTCCGTTTTGACCGCCTACATCTGGTTCGTCGGTGATGACCAACGCACTGCACGCAGAGCGTTTAGCCGTCGCCTTGATGCTCTTGAAGTCCGTTTACTTGAACTGAAAGCACAAGGTGCGGCCGTGGATCAAGCTTCGAGTTTGATCATGACGGCAAAAGAAGAGGGACACGTGGATCCATCTCATGGAATGAATCTTCTCGACGAAGCAGAAGATGACATTGAGAGGTCACTTTCACTGTCTGGCGATGTTGAAGCGATCCGAGAGGATGCTCGAGCGGCAATGGATGAAGCAGAAGGTATTGCTCCTACCGCAAAGCGACCGCGTAAATCCTTTGAAATGGGAGAACGAGAAGTCAAACTCGGTTCGCTTCGCGAAGGTGAAATGCTCTTTCGAACCTCAAAGAAGTACTCAAATGAAATCATTGAATGGTGGTCTGTTGCAGAAAAGGCAATCGCTGAAGCCGCACGACAACTCCAAGGGAACGATGGTGAAGGCGTAGCCCACCTCAAAGAAATGCTGAGTGATGCAAAGAAGAAGTTGGCTGCAGAGGCGCCAAAGAAAGCCTACGAATTTGCCGTTGTCATTCCTGCTCAACTCGCGGCAGACGATGATGCACTCGGGAAGGCTGCAGAGTCGCTCAAAGAAGCACATCGGCAACTGAAGCAAACCGATGGACTCGATACGAAAGCAATGATCGAACGACTCGAACATGCTGAGTCGGCTCTTGAGTCAGGTAACGCAGGCCAGGCCATCGGGCTCGCTGACGGTGTCGTGCGTTCAATCCATAACGAGCGTGAAGCCATGGATACCGTTCAGCGCGCACTTCGTCAGCGAAAGAAACTCGTTGCTCAATATGAATCAAGAGACGATCGAAAAGAATGGGATGACCGTATGGCTGCCATCGAAAAAGCGGCTGATCAGCGACAATGGACCGAGGCGGCTGAGTTGTTGAGCGCTATGAATCAAAGCCTGGACAAAGAAGGTAAAGCAAGCGAAGAGGCACTTGAGTTGTACGATTTCGTTATGGATGAATGGCGCATCTTGCGCAACCAATGTGAAGCCGCACACATTTCTGTTGAGGACGACGATCGGAGAGCTGTTGAAGAGGCCATTGCCTTAGCAGAAGAGAGCCTTGGCGTTGGACGGGTTGAAGATTGTTTGGAGCATCTTGGACTTGCAGATGCAGCCATGGAACGATTACGTCGCCGGATCTAAGACGAAAAGTCGAGAAGGCCCTTGTTTTGAATGGACTTCAAATCAAGGCCACCTGGGAAACCAAGGTCGACTGGCATGCCACCTATTGTGACCACAAGACCAGTGAGATGCAAGAACAAACAAGCAGGCAAGGCGGACTGGTCGATTTTAGCAAGCATCTTCCAACCGTTGATTCCTTTCTTTGCAGCAATGGTCAATTCATTATCAGGTCCATTTGCAATCCAAGCATTTGCCGACCATGCATGCTGCCGTTCAGACTTCTTGTTAAATTCAGGAGGGGGTGAAACCACGTGCTTATTTGCCCATACCTCTGCAACATTCAATCCAGATTCCGTGGCCCATTCCATGTCGGTAATTTCACTTGAACTGTGAGGGGTGAGACCAGACCGTGAGAGGTGGCCAAGCAAGGCCCTCAAATGTGGGTGCCGTCCATGCTCCTTTGCAAGTTCCTCTGCCATGACAACAGCGGTGTTTACTCGCCCTTGATCCAGATGCAGGAGACAGCGAACCACCTCGCCATGAATCCATGATTCAATGGCGTTTTTCTTGATGAACCGTTCGAGCAGGTCAAGCGCATCTTCGCTTCGTCGAGCCAAACGCATCCTTGCAATATCCCCAAGAAGGAACATGCGACCTGCCGGTGTGTTCAAACTCTTCAGTTCAGAACATGCGGTGTTTGACTCGAAGCGTTGTACGAGATCGATGTTTCTTTTTGTGGTGCTATCCATGGCCAGTAATGGTTTGTACCTCTTGTCGAGTGGTCGGCTTTTCGGCTTGAACAGAGAGGCGACCCATTGAAGGCGTGCGCTTTCGATGTCATCTTCAGCCAAGAGGTTCAAACGAGGTTTTGCCTCTGGTAAATCACGCTGAGCGAGGCTGGCAGCAGCAAGGGTCAGTCGTGCCATTTCTGCTTCTTTCCCACCGCGTAAAGCCAGCAGAGACACCGCCTGTTCTTCTGCTTCGTTCCATCGGCCAAAACCAGAATACAACGTCATGATTGCACCGGTTTTTCGCCCGAGTGCAAGCCCGTCTAACTCCTCACCGTGACCTTTGAGCACATCATCAAGTTGGCCAAGAGCTTTCACCCACTCATCATTGGCGATGAGTGTGGTCAAGGGTTGCTTCTTGAGATAAATCATATCTTCCATCTCAGAAAATCGCGCACGATTTCCTTCAACGGCTGCATCAAAGGTGATGTCATCGAGTCGGGAACCAACGCGAAGTGATTTCGTCCATATGGTGAGGAAAGCAACTTGACCTCCAGAAGAGAGCATCCATGTCAATTCCTCTAAGGCGTCCTTGGTCAAAACGGCACAAACGGTTGAATCCCAGGTGCCGCATTGAGCCTGCTGAGGCAAGAAACTGGAATCCCAGAAGGTGATCATACCAAGCGCAAGCAGAAGCATGGATTGACCAGCAAATCCAGTAAAGCAGAAGTTCAACACT
>DUIP01000048.1 GCA_013330285.1 Candidatus Poseidoniaceae archaeon | reverse complement strand
CACGCCTTCAACTTGGAGGTGGAGTAACGTGTGGCGGTCGGAGACAGTTCGAGTTTCGAGTGCCAATCCTATGTCTTCGGCATCCTTGTGGAAATGGACGTGCCGTTGAATCAATTCATCCCAAATTTCCTCTTCAGAAATTTGGACCCACTTGCCCTGAATTTCGACAATACCGCACCTCGCACACCGCACCCAAGGAATATTTTCTGGGACTTTGACGAGCTTGACACGTTTCCGTAAGCAGGGTTCGCACATCCGCTCGCCGTAAAGCGGAGGGTCTGCTCCACAGACCAAGCAGAATTCACCTCCAAGACCACCTGCCATTGAGTTCCCTCATGCCGACGCTTGTTGTTCTCGCCTTGAACCTGTGGCTTGAGATAGGCTTACTCGGCTTGTTCTTTACTGATTGAATCGGCTTCCGAGGCGCTAATATTCAGGTTTGCTTCAACCGCTGCGAGTCTTGATTCAATGGCTCGAGATCTGTTGACAACCGTCCAAGTCCAAATTGCAATTCCTGCAATCATGCCGAGATAAGCAACAGTGAGGTAGGTCATTCCGTCCATTCAATTTCCTCCATCGATGTGGTTTTGGGCTTGTTCCAGTCGTTGTTCAAGGCCAGTGATTCGCATGGACATCAGAATATGTCCGATGATGAATATGGTAAATGAGAGTGCACCGATGAGTAAGACCACGGTCATGTCACCGGAAAGCGAACCTCCGTCGTCTCCCGCGGCCACAACTGGGCCTGGGTGGCGTATTTCCCATATGCGTGTCGCAATATAGGTGAATGGAACCAAAATGAATCCATAGAGTCCGAAGGTGGAAAATGTGTCCCTTGTCTCAACACCATCTGGTTGAGATTGTCGGCCGAGGACCAAAAACAATGCAAGCAAGGTAAGGAGTCCAAAGGTGTTGAGTCGAACATCGGTCCAATCCCAAGGCGTGCCCCATTCTGCTGCACCCCATACGCATCCTGACCACACCGTGATTAAGCCACACGCAAGCCCTGCTTCGGCACCAGCAACATGCAATCGCCATCCAAGAGGGCTGCGTTTGAAAAACCACATCATCGATCCTGCAAAGAGGACGGCGAAGGCAATGAATGCTGCCCATGCTGCTGGAACATGCCAGTAAAAAATACGTTGAGCAGCGGGTGATTCGAAGGCATCGATAGCGACGCTCGGAGCCCATTGAAACCCAAGGTAAAGGGTGGTCATGATTCCAAGGAAGCCAAGGCCGAGGAATGCTTCCGCTCTTCGACCTGCCATGGTTAAACCTGCTCAGTTCCCCTTCTTGAACTTGGGTGTTGTCATAGCTCTGCAGCCCAACTTACAATCAATGCCCATGGAAGGATGAAGGCGGGTAGAAGAAGTCGGATGAATACGGCGTTGGGCCTTGATAGCCGTTGAGTGGACGCATTCAAAAAACGCACCGCTTTCATCGTGAATTCGCACATCAAGGCTCCAATCACCACCAAATACACATCGACCAATCCAAGCATCACATACGATGCAGCGACAGTCACCATTGTTCCAACCATCAGTCCAAGGCCGGTAGCCGCAGGGGTGCGCTGCCCCTGCGCTCGCCACCAATCGACAGCTCGGTTTTCACGCAGAAGGTGAGTGGTTGGATCACCGACCAAACCTGAGGCAAACGCCGGTGCCAATATTGCTCCAGTCGTCCATAAACCAGTGGGCAAATTTGCTGGGTCGCCCAATGCGAGTAAACACCCGAGCACCATCATTGAAACGATTCCATTTCGTGCTAATCCGGAGTGCGTGGATGATGCATAACGGTGGCCAGTGCGGAACAAGGTGTTTCTTGGCTGCACTTTGGTTCCGAGGGCAGTCCATGGTTTTGCATCATTAGGAACGCCTTCGACTGTGGTTGAAAGGTCATGTAATTTCGTAGCAATCGATTGGATTTTTGGGTTGTGTGAAGCGATGAGAAACCCATGGCCTGCTGCGGCAAGAGATGTGATTTGGCCGATCAATGAATCGATGGCATGGTCGTCAAGACCAGCATCTGGCTCATCGAGCAGTACCAATGTTGGTGATGCACTCACCATTGCAGGAATGAGCCCAGTTAACACTGCGATTTTCCTCGCCTGGCCTCCAGAAAGGTGCCCGATGACATCTGCTTTGCGATGGTCCATGTTGTATGATTCAAGCAGTGGTTCGTGGTTGAGTTGAACACCAGATAACATGGCAACAGTTTGGAGGTGATCCTCGACCGTCTCGCTTCCAATGACGCCGTTTGATTGCAATGTGAGACCAAATGGTTTGATAGGGTTCAACCGTCGTCCGTCGGCGTGGTGGGTGAGGTGTCCATGATGAGAGACATGGCCCTTTTCTAGGGGGAGGAGTCGTGCTGCTGTTTCGATCACGGTTGATTTTCCGCTTCCGTTTTCGCCGGTTATAACGAGGATATCTCCTCCAAAGACGTCCAAATCATATGCGGACAGAACAGTGCCCATTCCGCGCCGAACCTCGACCTCCTTGATGCTCAAGAGGACCTCGGCCATGATTTTCCCACTCGGGGGGGCGACATGAATGCTCCCATGCTCGAGAGCACCCCATGACCTCAAAAGTCGGGAAGACTTGCAAGACACATGGCCACCGAAATGGAGTTTTTCGGAGCAGGAGAGTGGGTTCTTCTTTTGCTGTGGTTTACTGCCATCATCTGGCCACTTTTCTATGCCATCCGTCACAAAACTTCACTTGCGCTTTCGTTGACGGTAGGTTTGCTTCTCGCCTACCTTGTTCAAGTCATCTACTTGCTCGGAGTCCGTCAGTTTTGGCTTGGAAATGAAAGTTGGTATATGTGGTCGGATTTCTGGTTGGTTCCATCTCGAACATCTTCACTTGAATGGATGCATACGCTGATTTCTGCAGGCTTTTTGCATAATCCATTTGATCCACTTCACGTTCTTGGAAACATCTTGGTCATCGCCTTGATTGGTGTTCCTTTGGAACAACGCCTTGGGATGAAAAGGTTCACCGCAGTGTACCTCATTGGCTTAGTTGGTGGGTCGGTGTCGTGGTGGCTGATGAATTATGATTCCACAACGCCCTCACTGGGTGCTTCTGGTGCTGCGTTTGGTTTGTTTGGTGCTTATCTTGCAGGCTGGCCAAGAGACGAAGTTGCCTTCCCGTTGATCTTGATCAGGAAGTGGCCAGTCTACGTGATTGCCTTGATTTATTTTGCTCTTGAGGTGGCGAGAGCCTACCAAACATTGGGCTTGCAGCAAGCCAGCGATGTGGCCCACATGGCACACCTTGGGGGCTTCATAGCAGCTTACTTTTTGCTGCCTTTCGTTGCTCGAGGAGGGCCATATGAATTGGGTGTTGAAGATGGTGGTCCGAGTTCATCAAGCGATGTTCGAGCCCGCTTGAATCGAATGAAAGCCAATATGGCTGACCTTTCCGAACTTGAAGATCCGTGGACGTCGAAAGGAGTTGATGTGCCACGAAATGTCAGGGAAACATTGCAGAAACTCCGGGCCTCAGCAGACGAGCCTGAAACGAGACAGGCATGGATGGAGCGACTTGCAGAACTCGCTCAGTGTACGGAATGCGACGCTGACTTGGTGGTGATTGAAGGCAAAGGCGGGCCTCACCTTCAATGCGCAAAAAATCCAAACCATCTGAATTGGCCTTGAAAGAATTCCCCTTAGCCCCATAGGGGCTATGGGGTGGACAAATTACGGATAGCCTCAAAGGCATGCGGCTTTACCCCAAGGTGAGTGGATGATGATGTTGGACCAAGGTTCGAGAAAAACACACCTCATTTCCTTGATGCTCGTTGCAGTTTTCCTCGTTGCCGATCTTGGGGCAATCGCCACGCCGTCAACGGCTTCGATTGAGGGCGATTCCCCCGAATTCGCACCTCCGATTTTGATTGAAGGATTACCCCCGTTGATGTGCGGCGAAGAGCTTTGCTTGCGCCCTATACGAGACATCGACCGAGGTGAGAGGTATTCATCAGAAGCTGAGGATTGGTGGCAATCGTACGGTCCAGATTTGGACTGGAATGGAATGGACGATCGTCTTCAGCGTGTTCTTGCAGGTGCAGAATCGGTCTCGCCAACAGCCATCATTGGAAACGATGGCAAGGCCACAGTGGCTATTGTCGTGGATTATGCTTGGCACCCTACTGAGAGTGAAATCGAAACATTGCGTGTTATTCTCAATGCTCACGGCTGGGTTGGCGAGGAAGGTGGAGCATGGTTCCAAGTGCTCGATGACATTGATTCAATCGCGCTTGACAAGGTCCCCGTCAGTGCTCTGATGGACATTTATGCTTCGTTTGGAGTTGTTGTGATCGAAATGCAGAACGTCATGGTTCCATCAAACGATATCGCAGCAAAAGCAGCACGCTCACGACCATCTGAAGTCTACACTCAAACCGCATATGAACGGGATTACATCGGTGAAGGCGTTGTTGTAGCCGTCTTGGACACCGGCGTTGACAACGAACACGAATCGTTGAATGACTTTGATGACATGGATGATGAACCCGACGAAGATGCAACATCCTATGATGATCAGAAATGGGTTGCAGGATATGATGCAACCTCTTCAGCAGGTGCCACAGACGGCACGCAAGACCCTGATGATGGCAACGGGCACGGCACTCACGTGGCAGGTTCTGTTGTTGGAACAGGAGACGCGTCTCGTATTCACATGGGAACTGCACCGGGGTCGTACCTCGTTGATGTGAAGGTCCTCACGGATTCTGGTGGAACAAATTCACAAGCTTCTCTGAACGGCATTCAGTGGGTCATCAATAACGCGAACACTGACTGGGGCAACAACGCTTCCAGTCGCGGAATTCAAGTGGCCTCCATGTCGTTTGGTTCCGCTTCAACACCGTTGAACCCCGGTGATCAGGGCGACAATGGTTCGGGTGCTGAAGCACGACTGGTCAATGATGCAGTCAATGCCTCAATTGTCTGCGTGGTTGCCATGGGCAATGACGGCTCAAATCGCGTTCCATCGCCTGCAAGTGCAGACAAGGCCATTTCAGTCGGTGCCGCCACCGACCGCGGGACAATTAACAGAACCAATGACAATGTTGCAGATTACTCCAACACAGGTCCTCGTTTGAGTGACAATGACAACGATGATTGGGACGAATTGAAGCCCGACATCACCTCGTTTGGCTCAGGTATCATGTCTGCGACTGCAGCCACTGGACCTTCTTTACCGGGCCAACCAGGACGACCACTCGCTGGAAACGAGTACGATGAAAAAGATGGAACGAGCATGGCAACACCGATCGCCGCAGGTGTAGTTGCGACCATGTTGCAAGCAGAACCCTCCCTCACACCCCAAGAAGTGAAAGATATCCTTCGAAATTCTTCCGAACAGCGAGGATCTGCAAGCGAGCCCTCGGTTTCTGATCGTTGGAATTCAGATTGGGGCTTTGGTCTCGTCGATGCTTCCTGTGCCATTGATATGGCTCTCGAACGAACCTGCACCCCGCTCGAAGGAGGGAGCATCATTGCCCCTCCTCCATCTGGCAATGGGAGTGGAGATCACGTGACCATCAACAGCCCAGAAAATGGTTCATGGTGGATTGAAGGCGACCGAGTAAGGATCTCAGGAGCTGCAGATGAGTCCGATAATGGCCCTTACGATGAAGTACAAATTCGAATCGAGCAACACCTTGAATCTGGTACAGTTCGTGAACTCCAGGGCTGGGTGACGGCAGGTGGCGAGGTCAGCAATTGGTACCTCGATGTGTCGGTCATTTCGGATTGGGTTCGAGCAGATGAGGACTACACCCTCATTTTGGCCAGGGCCATCAGCGATGATGGTGAAGAATCCTTGATCGATGCTCGTTATGTCACGCTCGCTCGAATGATTGTCACGCTTGCCGGTCCATCGGTTGGAACCATGCTTGAGGGCACAGTTGATTTCTCAGGAACGGTCGAAGGCTTGGAACATGACCGTTTGGAATACAAAGTTGACAGTGGAGAATGGATGCTTGGTGAAGAACTGGAATTCCTTGATGTTGGCACACAAGATTGGTCCTTTTCCTGGAATTCCAATTCGGTCGAAGATGGTTCACACCGCCTCAGTTTCCGCATGGTCAATGAAAGTGGAGTGATGACGGACACGATCCGAAGGACGTACACCGTCGACAATCAACCCGCAGCCCCAGACTTTGTGTTCCAAAGTACGGTTGAAATTATGGATCAAGGTTTACCGGTCTATTCGGCGGTTGCAGGGACTGTGCTTGAAGTCGACTTCACCATCGCCAACGTAGGCGATCTTGATGCAACCGATGTCTATGTACGTCTTGATGCACCAGGTTCTTCTTCCGAGACCTATCCTTCGGAAACCAGCATCAGCATCTTGAATGAAGGTGAAAGCCAACAAATTACTCTGTATTGGTGGGCGACAGAAGCGGGACAGCAGGAGGTGACCATCACCGTTGACCCAACCAGCCAACACGCTGATCCAACGCCTGAAAACAACATCTATTCATTCACCTTTGATGTCGAAGAACGACCGGTTGAATCGATGTTACGATTTTTACCCGGCGCCATTACGACCATACCAAACATTCCAGTGGTCGAGGAGCCATTTACAGCACGGTTGAGAATTGACAATCTTGGCCAGACCGATGCAATTTCACTCGTCATGAAACTTGAGCAATGGACCGAGGATGGTTGGATTGAACTCGGAGTCGAAGAGATTCTTGTTGTCCCAGGTTCCGATACGAGTTCAGGTTATGCCATCTCGACGTTCGAAGTGAATGCCATTTCCGAACCGGGTGCGATGAAGTTTAAGGCACGGCTTGAAGGTGATGGTGTTGAAGCTGAATTCAGTGAACATCGCTTCACAGTGGCCGTTGATGATGTATCGCTTGGTTCTCAGGTAAGCATTGATCTTTCGGCAGGAGAAGTGCCTGTTGATTTCATCGGACTTGATGACGGTGCACTTTTGTTCACCACCATCGATGGTGAACTCCATGTGCGAAGCATCACCGAATCCATGTCCATTCAAACCGACCTGTTGCTCGAAGATATGTGGGGCGGCGAACTTGCAATCCTTGAGCGTGAAGATGGCGCCATTCATGCCGCATGGACTCGCAAAAGCATCAGCACTGACGGATATACACTGACCAACATCGGAATGACATCACTTTCCAAGGTGGCCATTCTGACTCCTGTGCATTACCAAATGCCACCACAGAAGTTGTCCGAAGGTTCCTATTGGGGTCTTGACCTTGCTGAATATGACGACACCGTCGTTCTTGCAGGCTATCACCGTGACATCAAAACAGAAGGGTCCTGGCAGGATGTAACCTCAATTTTCACCCTGGTGTCTAACAACCCTGATGGTCCAACCAGTTGGGGCAATCCAATCAATGTCCTTTCAAACATCGATATTCGTCCATCAAAGGGCGATGCGTTAGCCATTGCGTACGGGCAGGAAAATTTGCATATTCTCTATCAAGAGATGAGGGATGACGTGACTGGAATCGAACGTGTCGGTCTCATGTACACTCACGGCGAAGCAACCCTCTCCTCGTGGAGTTTCCAATCATCCGTGGGTGATGAAGCATCGAATGCTCGCCTTGAAGTCAAGCAGGTCGGAGAAGATGACGTCTTGATCGCTGCTTGGATTGAAGGCCGTGGGCGAGAGGCAGTTGTGGCCCATGTGGTGACCGACAACTCGTGGTCTGCAGACGTTCCAATGTACATCTCTGCACCAGGTGTCACGTTCATTGAACTCAATTCGGCCGAGCAAGGCATGCAAATATTCTATGATGAAATCAATACTTTTGGCCCCACCACGAGGTACGGCCTACTGACTGATGCCGAACATGAATCAATTGATGGCATGTCAGACCTCATGTCTCTAGGATTCTTACAAGGATTTGCGGGCATGGAGGATGATGGAATTGTGATGCTTTCGACCGCATCTGGTTCGCTTAAACTTCGTACCCTCGCCTCGCTCGCTCCTCGTGATTTACCAACAGATAGTGGCTCCTCTCTCCTCGAATCCCTGTTGGAACCGCTTCCTGGTGATCAGGAAACGAAACTGATGATCCTAAGTGGGGCTGGCTTCTTACTCCTGATTTTCCTCACCACCATTGTTGTCAGCATTCGTCGTGGTCGCATCGAAGAACAAAAGGTACTTGTGGCTACAGAAATTGTCGCTGAAGGGGATGATTCAATCGAATTATTGATTCAGCCAGAAGATGACGATGG
>DUIP01000192.1 GCA_013330285.1 Candidatus Poseidoniaceae archaeon | reverse complement strand
GTACACCGAGATGAGCCAGTATTCGATGGCCAATTCAGTAATCAATGCTACCAAGATGCTGTCGAGGAAGCTTTCCGAGATTTCCGTTCAAAGGCTGAATCAGATGGTCGTTGGGACGCTGAAGGTGGAACTGTTCTGACAGAAGATTGGGCACGAATTATCATGCATTTGCCCTACGCTTTCCAAGCCAAGCGAATGTTCCCAGCAGTATTCGCCTATGAGCGGCGTGGGAGTGCCTCTTGGACCGATGTTGAAGCAGAAATTGGGCTTCCTCCAAGTATAGAAGATTTTGATGATACACCCGAAGGCCAGGCTGAGCATGGCAAGGCAATGGACGGATATCGTCGTAGCATATCTAAGACACAAGCTTACCGGGAGTTCCATGCCGAACGTATCGAAAAAGGTCAACGTGCAAGTTCTCTAATTGGGAATCAGTATACTGGTTCAATCTTCTTGGCCATGATGTCCACTTTTGAATCAGATTATGAGTCAGACAGTCCACTCGATGACCAGCAGTTTGGACTCTGTGGATACGGTTCTGGTGCGAAAGCCAAGGTGTTTGAGGGCATCGTCAGTGATCGATGGCGAGAAGTGGTTGCCAGTTGGAATCTTTTCGAGCGAATGGCCGGAAGAATGGCCATCGATCAAGTGACTTACGAATTACTCCACAAGGGTATACACGACGGTAGCGTACTCAAGCCACGCGGAGAATTTGCTCTAGTTGATATTGAGGGCGGGGAAGGTGTACTCGAGGGTGCACGAACCTACGCTTGGGTCGAATAATCGTTCAGGCTCCGCTTGGGAATCGTTCATAGACGGGATTCGTCGGCGCATCACCGTAGGTGATGATGAATGGCAGATATTGCAGTTCTACTAAAACAAGTCCCAGATACGAATGCGAAGATTATGGTCAGCGGTGGCCGCGTGGATGAAAGCGCAGTGAACAAGTGGTCGATGAGTCCATTTGACGAGTATGCTCTCGAGGCAGCCTTGGTTCAAGGCGGCTCGATCACAGCCATCACTTGTGGTCCGGCTCGTGCAAAGAAGATGCTAACCGATGCAGCTGCAGTTGGTGCAACTGATTTGATGCACATTGTGGTTGATGACCTCTCCGCACTTGATTCCAATCAAATCGCTACCATCCTCGCTGCTGCGGTTGAGAAATCTGGTGCATCTGTGGTATTTTGTGGAAAGCAAGCTGCTGACACAAATGCGGGTTCTACAGGCCCCGGAGTTGCTGAAATGATGGGTGCTGGTTGTGTAACCATGGTGAGCGAACTCACTGGCGACTCATCTGGATTCATGGCTCTACGCCCCAGTTCAACTGGTATGGAGCGTGTCAACGTCTCTGCTCCATGCGTCATTGCATTCGATAAGATGGGCACAGAACTTCGCCGCCCCAATGTCAAAGGAATTATGATGGCCAAGAAAAAGGCTGTCGAAACCTTGACCGTATCCGATTTGGGTGTAGACATCGGTTCTGCATCGGTCAGTCTTGACAATCAATCTCCACCGGCTGAAAAGCCCGCAGGTCAGAAATTTGAGGGCGCTGAAAATGTGGCCACTGTTGTGACCAAATTGCGAGATGAAGCGAAGGTGATTTGAGGAGGGATTTTGATGGTAACAGTAATTGCAGAAATTTCAGGAAACAGTCTACACCCCGTCACTGCCCAACTTGTTGGTGCTGCGGGAGGAAACGCAACCGTTCTATGCCCTGGTGGTATTGGAGCAGCCGAAGCAGCCGCTATCGCTGGAGTTGCAAAGGTAATCTCAGTCGAAGGTGATTGCTTTTCAGACTTTGACGGTGGTGCATGGGCCTCAGCACTGGGTACAGTAGCGGAAGGTCGCATCCTTGCAGCCTCTACCGCGACAGGTCGAGAGATTGCTGCTCGTATGGGTGCTGCGAAAGGTGTGGCTGTTGTACAAGATGTCACGAGCATCGATGGCAATTCAGTCACACGCCCAATTTATTCCGGCAAGGCCATGGAAACATTGACTGTAGCCGATGACTCGATCTTAACCCTACGTCCGAACACTTTCTCTGCTGCTGGAGATGGTGGTAGTGCTGAAGTCAGCACAGTGAACCAGAGTGCTGACGTAGCCACTTCGGTCAAGGAAGCCATTGCAAAGGCCAGTGAGCGACTCGATGTTGCAGATGCAGACGTCGTCATTTCAGGTGGACGAGGCATGGGTAGTATCGAAAATTTCAGTCACCTTGAAGCGATTGCTGATCAATTGGGTGCCGCAGTTGGTGCCTCACGAGCTGTAGTCGATGAATGGGGGATGTCACACAGTATTCAGGTAGGGCAAACTGGGAAGACAGTCAATCCAAGCCTGTACATCGCTGTTGGTATTTCAGGTGCAATCCAGCACCTTGCAGGTATGCGTTCATCGAAGTACATCGTCGCCATTAACAAGGATGCAGATGCACCCATTTTCGGTGTTGCAGATTACGGAATTGTTGCTACATGGGAAGAGGCTCTGCCAGCATTGGCCGATGCTCTATCCAACCTCTGAGATGATTGCGTGCGCGACCCCATTGTGGTCGAACCTACCGCATCGCATGATGCTTCAATCATCTGGATGCACGGGTTGGGAGCCAGCGCCCATGACTTTGCAGATATGCCGCGCCTGATTTCTCGTCCAGGTACACGCTGGATTTTTCCAAACGCACCAGTTCGCCCTGTGACCTTGAACAATGGATGGAAGATGCCTTCTTGGTTTGATATTCGTTACCTTGCTGGAGAATCTGAAGGGGAAAGAGAATGTCCAATCGAGGCTCAAGAATCCTCAGAAATGATCACTAAAATAATCGAGGATGA
>DUIP01000114.1:6218-12031 GCA_013330285.1 Candidatus Poseidoniaceae archaeon | reverse complement strand
TTTTCGACAATGGTAATGCTGTCCGTCGCTCGGTTTGCAACCCACAATTCATTGGCTTTACCCGGATGAAATTCGAGGTCTCTTGGCTCATTGAGCGCATCTGTGTAATCGGCGATGACCACTTCTTCGAAGGTGTGACCGAATTGCTCGACAGTCGGTGAGCTCTCATTACCCACCGCACTCAGTGGTAGGTAAAACAGCAGAACCATGAGGATGATGAGAGCGACACGTCGGTTTGCCATGATGTTTAGTCACCCCATTTACCTTTGATACCTTGCATGTCATATGCAAACAATACATCGAGGATTGCACACTTACAACGAGCGGACAGAATCAGCAGGTCGGCATGTTGTCGTTCGCACCTGGATCTTCCCAGTTAAGTTCCCAAGAGCTGCTGCTCATGTGAACTGCATTGCTGCCTGCATAGTATTCGTTCGTAATTATGATTTGGAAGGTGTAGCAACCGTCATCATCAAAGAAATCGTCTCGTTCAAGAATCTCGATTGTTCCCGTATTTGGATCATAGCCAGTGCCCGGCATAGCCAACCAGCGGTCAGTACTTCCAGTTTGAGTGCCAGAAACTGAACTCACCCATGTTGCCGAGGTACCATCGACCTCGATGACAGGGGATTGCCACTTCTGGCTGCTGTCCTTCATCACCTTGAGTTGAATCGTATAGTCAGATGAGATGGGGAGGTATTTGTTGACATTGGACATCGAGTGTTCACCGTTGTTCATCGTTGTCTCTGAATTACCAAACATTCCTAAGATTGATTCAACTTGAAGGCCTGCTTCTGTGGTTTCTGTTGAATCCCCAGAGGTTGTCGTACCTGAGACAAGGGTGATTCTAGCCCCTGAATGAGTCACTTCTCGGTTGAGCAAACCGGGAGTAATCTCAACGGTTTCCACGGTTCCTGTATTGGATTCGACTGAGAGGGAGTAAGAAAGAACCGTTGACAACTCATTGTTTTGTGAATTTCCTTTGAACACTTCAGAAAGTGGAGCTTGGAACCTCACCATATCCGCTGAAAGGGATTGCGTATCCGACCACACAGTTTCACCATCAACTTCGATGGTGCTTGTTGCCTCTGAGAAGGAACCTCGGACTACAAAGGAAAATTCATCTGAATCTTCATTGATTTGAAGTTCAGCAATACCAATGGAGTCTTGGCCCAATTCCAGACCTGCAAGGTATGGGACGGATGTCATCAACAAATATCCAACAACAAGAACGACCGTTTTCTCCCGATCAATCGAGTCCCATACCATGTAGAATGAACCGCCGATGAGGGCTAGAGCGACAAGACCGAATGGAACCGGCCCCGTGATGTCTTCAAGGAAGTAATTATCCAGGAACCACATACCAATGAATCCGAGGCCACCAAGGACAAGTCCAATTTTACTGGCTCGATCCATGAAGGACGGTTCAGATGTAACAACAGTCACTTTTTCCTTGACTGGTACGGGTGTCTTTTCGACAACTTTCTCCACTACTTCTGCTTCTTTTGCGGCGGTCGCTTTGTCCAGTAATCCACTCATAGAAATCCCTGTTATCTTACCGTTTGACGCAGGGGATTATCAAACCAACCCCTATTCATGTCACAAACAGGCGCATTGCGCAAGGCTGTCAGACGAGCCGTCACAGACCAGGAGCGGATTCTCTCCACTCCCCTTCTTCATCTTCGCTACCGGTCATTCGACGACCAGCAACTGCTGCTGCTAAGGCGAGCATTGAAACCGCCGGAACGACTTCAAAGCCTGGAAGATAGACACCACGGACGTAAACTGTGATCATCTGAGATTCACGGATACAGCCGCCGTTATTACAAGCGAATTCTGATTCAGCGTAGAAGTCAAGCACGTGGTAAGCATCGCTCCATCCCTGTGTCTTTGGCGTACGAGCCATGACACGAACCTTAGTTGCTGTTGGGATAGCGTCGATTTGGACCTTCACTGCTGGTAGGTTAATCGTGAAACCAGCCTTTTCCAAGTCAGTTCGGCTTGAGTCAGTAATACCGACCTTCATGAAGTCAATTTGGTTGCCAAGGTTGTAGACCTTGAATTCGAAGTTCTTATCCTTCTTTGGCATGAGTTGAACGAATGGCTCAACTGCTTCGACCTGGACAAGTGAGTACTGCATGATGTTGACAATCATGTTGTTTTGGGACGAAGCCGTGTTTGCTGGTGGCAAACTGTTGATCTCTTGAACCGTTGCAGAAACAGAGAGGGTGCGGCTTTGCATGACCATGTATGGTGTGGCACGGACAGAGATTTGGAAGTCAACTTCCGAGTTTCCACCGATGTACATGTCACCGGGAGAAGCGGTGGCTAAGCCATCACTGGTCACCAAGATACTGATTTTCTCTTGGTAAGTGGTAGGATTGCTTGCGGTGCATGTCGTAAATCCGGAGTACGTAGAACCCGGTTTCACCTCGACGTTGATCGAGATTGGTGCACACGAAAGCGAAACAGCTGCAGTGGGCACTTGTGCTGCTGCAGGGACTGCAACGAGCATAATCGAACCGATGTAAAGAGCAAGAATGAAAACGGCACGCTTCAACATACGAACTTCACCTATTGGTCAATCCCACAGATGCTACCCTCATAACCGTTGTGATAAAATGGGAAAGAAAGAGCATTGAACAAACCGTTGAATTTGACTCAGATTCACCATCCCAATCGCCATTAAAATCTAAAAAAATTCGTGAAACACATGGTGGGCCCGAAGGGAGTTGAACCCCTGACCTCCCGGTTATGAGCCGGGCGCTCTAACCGACTAAGCTACAGGCCCCTGTTGTGTTGCACTTGGCTCGACTCATCAAGTTATCCTTTTCATTCGAATTGAACCAATGAGGATTGTGTTGGTTTGATCCATTCTCGAACTCGTTGCTCTAACGAATCGCGAATGGCCTCAGGAACAAAAATCAGAGCCCGTTCATTCGGTTGTGTAAGCGATCGTATGAGCGCTGAATGCTCGGAAGCGTCACCACCGTCTTCGATGATGATTCCTTGGGCATAAGGCATGTATCCACGCTTCGAAATCCGAGCGTAGATGACTTCGGATTCAACATCATAACCAGCCTCAGCAACTGCTGCTTCAATCCGATCTTTGACAACTTCAACCATCTCAGTGGTCAGTGCTTCAATACGAAGGGATTTGTGAAATTCCCTTCTTGACATCATCTTCGTAGCGTACTGAGAAAGCATCTCATCGCTGTGTTCAGCCCAGTCTGGGATGGCGACGCGCACATGTGCATCATTGAGGCTTGCATAGCCCTTTGCATCGAGGGACTCATCCAACAACATTTTGTGAAGCGAAGGCGAGAGGGTCAATTCCCCTTGTTGTGCAAGAGTTCGAGCCCGAGCAAGCATACGGACAAGGTAGTTTTGTGTCAGCATGTTGACTTTGTGGAAATAGACTTGGTGATACATGTGATATCGAGTAACGAGATAAGCTTCGATGGCAGGTAATCCCCATGCCTTGACAAAGAAATGTCCATCATCACCCACTCTAAGGGCCCGAAGAACACGCGCAATGTCAAAGCCACCGATCTGAGCGCCTGTGTTCGCCTGGTCGCGAACCATGTAATCCATTCGATCGACGTCAAGTTGGCTTGAAACAATCTCTTTCATGAACGGTGGAATTGGCGTGCCATCATGTTCCGAGGCGCCGTCCAAGAGAGCGAAAAGGCGTTCTGTTCGTTGTTGGCCAAGGGTTGACTTCAACGCTGCTCCGACTTCTGTCTCTTCCGATTCAAGCAGCACCCTGCCCCAATGTTCGTGCGAGTGGTATGTAGCAAAGACTTCAGGTGTTTCGAGCACATGCGAGAATGGTGGGTGGCCAATATCGTGAAGCAATGCAGCAAGTTGGACCAACTCAGCATCTTCATCGCTGAGAATCCCAGGTTGGACCTCTTGTAGAGATGCGGTTAATTGGCCTGCCAAATGGTAGGCGCCGAGTGAATGTGCAAATCGACTGTGGTTGGCTGCAGGAAACACATACTCACAGGTTGAGAGTTGCTGAATGTGACGCAGCCTCTGGAATTCCCTTGTGTCAATGATGGTTGCGTGCTGGCTTGGAACCAGAATATCCTTGTGAATTTCGTCACGAATCACACGGTCCCGCATCGCCATCCCCATACCTCCCTCGGTTCAACCATTAAAAAAACAGACCCACAAGCAAACCATCAATTTCAGTCATTTTAGGAGAGTGACTCAAGGCAAACGGCTATGGCTGGACCGCGACTCAAGTGTACCATGGCCGATGCTCTCAAGGACATCATGCTAAAAATCACTGACGATGACCCAGCGACTCGCGGGCAGAAATTATGGGTCATGTTTGCCCTCGCAATATTCCTTGTAGCCTCACTCAATTGGTACGCCATGGTGAGGGAACCGCAGGTGGTTTTGGTTGAAGATTTGGTGAATCACAACCGTGAAACCGTCTTGGTTGAAGGCACCGTCATCTCTTGGATTGAAGACCGCTATGGCAGCGGAGAAGATCGGGTTGATCTTGTCGTTGAAGACGACACTGGAGTCATCAGCGTCCGTTGGTATTCAACAGGTGAAAAACCTCCAATCGGTACGAATGTCACGGTCATGGGTGCGGTTGTTGATTACAACGGTCGCTTCTACCTGCAATCTACCGGCGCAGGGGCCATTTGGTGGGAAGCCGATGGCCTTCCGGAAGTCCAACGGCTCACTCTGAGTGATTTAGCCGTCGAACCGGAACGTTATGCAGGAGAAATTGTCACGATTACAGGATTCATTAGCGAAGCGATCAACAAGGATGCAATCTACACATCAGCCTACATCACCGACCATCCTGGAAACGCCGCACATCAACTTCAATTGCTGATTCAATCAGCGCCAGGGGTTTGGATTGAAGCTGATTCGAAGGTCGAAGTAACGGGCATGCTCAACTATCAAGAGACCAACCTACGTTGGGCGTTCATCACCCAAGGCCCAGAAATCATCCTTGTCGATGGATACACGCCACAACCTAAGATGCTCGAATGGGCGGGAGAATCTACGTGGAGTTATGAATCTGGAAGCATGGTCTCGATGGCAGGCACCGTCCTGATCTCAAACAATCAATGGACCCTCTTTGGGCCAAACGGGAATATGATGTGCATCTTACCTACGGATGAAGACATCACAAACGCTGCAACAAATGGCTACAATGGCTCGGCGTTCGAGGCCACTGGTCGATTGATGTGGAACGATGACAGAAGCATGTGGTGCATCGACGCCAACAATGGAAACGGTACGAACCTCATCGACCCAATGTCTGCCATGTCCATGCAAGCGATGCTGTCTGCAAACCCTGCTTCAATGCTGGAAGACCCGAACAAAGTCTACACCCTTAGCACGTTCATGCAATATGCCTTCGAGCCGTTGGACACCGATGGATATTTTGTCGACAGTCAAACCTACACATTTGGACAGACAAGAGTGGCCATGTCCTTCCCTGCAACTCGAACAGAGTGGATCGAATCAGGTCAAGGCCTGGTAGCCAATGTCACCGTTGCTTGGGACGATGAAAAGATGATGATGCGACTGATGGTTCAGAATTATCAATTGGTTGGCGACCCACCTGAACCCCAATCCCTCCTTTGGGATGATGGGGCGACGCAGTGGGGCTATGCGAAAAATACCCATGTCCTCATCAATGGCAAGGCCGTCTTGGAAGACGATGGATGGTACCTCTACAGGGACGGTTCCTCTCAATCCATACGTTTGAATCTCGATTTGAACCCGATTGGAACAGACGATTATCATTCGAACATCTCGATGACATGGACTGGAAGATT
>DUIP01000114.1:3609-5829 GCA_013330285.1 Candidatus Poseidoniaceae archaeon | reverse complement strand
GCCTTGGATACAGATGGCGATGGTGTGGCTGATTCACTTGAAAGTGCCAATGGAACAAACATCAACAATCCTGACACCGATGGTGATGGTGAAGATGATCGCACTGAATTAGAACAGGATACAAACCCCAACACGTGAGGCGATACCATGTTGGAGGCTTATTTCTATGAACTTGGGTGGATGCTCTTCGCCCTGTTCTTTGGCGTCTTCATGGGTTCGTTGACCGGCATTATTCCAGGATTCCACGTCAACAATGTGGCATTAATTCTTCTTGCTCTAGCCCCAAGTCTCCTCTCTCTTGGCATCCCACTTTCTGCTGTGGCAGGGATTATTGTGTCCACCGGAACGGTGCACACATTCCTCAATTACATCCCTTCTGCCTTGATGGGGGCGCCCGATGCTGACCAGGCCTTGTCATTACTTCCTGGCCACCGCATGCTTCTTTCGGGAAATGCTGCTCGTGGTGTAGCATGGTCTGCACGAGGCTCGCAACTCGGACTCTTCCTTTCTCTTCCACTCATCGTCGTAGCCCGGATTGCATTTGGACCTGAACTTGGGTGGTATGATCAACTTCGTACAATGTTACCGTTCATTCTTTTGATCATCTCCGCATTGCTTCTTGCTACTGAAACAACAAGGCTTGATTGGCCGTTGTGGTTGCAAAAACTCAGCTTTGGCCGATTTGGAACCGATTCAAGATTTGCTGGCTTCTTCACAGCAACTGCATTCTTCCTCCTTGCAGGACTCTTTGGCTGGACCATCATCGGACCCACCGCTTTACCGGCAAAATCACCGATCAATATGCCAGGTGCGAGTCTGCTGCTGCCCGGATTAGCAGGTTTATTCGGCATTGCGAATTTGCTTGACATTTACGCTACAACCTCACACTTGCCGCCACAAAAGGAGAACTGGGATTTACCCCCTTCTAGGCCTTTGTTGGTGCCTTGCTTCTGGTCTGGCGTGGCCGGAGCATCGATGGGTGTCTTACCGGGCATGACCGCATCGCAAGCAACGGTCCTGGTGATGGGTGGAAGAAACGTTGTGGCCAAGGTCCAAGGGAAAACTGGCTACGGCATGGATTGGGAAACTCGACGACTCACAGAAATGACCGATGATGAGTTGTTGGAAATAGCAAAGGCTGAAGCAGATGATGGTGTTGAAGGCCCTCAAACAAAGCAAGACTTGGAAATTATTGCTATTCTCTCCGCAGTGAACACCTCTGTTACCGTGTGTGTTCTCGGGTTCTTGTACATCATCAGCCGCTCGAGATCCGGTGCAACGTTGGCGCTCAAAGCGATGTACCCCGTGGACACATGGAGCAATCTCGAGCCAACTGCTGATTTCATTCGCCTGCTTGCCATCACCCTCGCCGCTGGCTTGATGGCCATGCCGATTATGCGATATGTCGGCATGGGTATGTTGCGTCTGCACGCAGCAATTCCATTACAACAAATGATCATGAGCGTGATTGTCTTTGTTGGTTCTCTCGTTTTCGTAAGCACCGGGTTCATCGGAATGTCAGTCCTCATCGTAGGGACCATGATTGGTCTGCTCCCGCCAAGGTTGGGCATACGTCGAAGCCACGCCATGGGCGTCATCCTCGTTCCAATCATGATTTTGATGTTCAAGAACCTCGTTGACAACGCTGGTTTCTTGTGATTCTGCAGAGGGATGCTTCAACGGTATCAGGCGTAAGCCCTATGCCCTTTGACCATCTGAGTCAGAACACTGGTGCCCCATGATGTCCAAGTCCCGACCCCTCCTGCTCGCGCTTCTTTTGGTGTTCTCCACATTGGGGACAGTTGCAACGACTGAACTCAACGCTGAAGCAGAGTCCTTCACAACCGCCAGGTCAACGGCCTGCTCCGGCACCATCTGTTTGAATGAAGCACTGCCAAACCCCAACGGCTATGACGATGCGACTTGGCCGAATGGAGAATGGCTGGAGATTCACAACAATGGAAACACCACCATCGACGTTCTTGATTGGTATGTGACCAACAAAGCTTCCAAGGTGATGTACTTCAACGAAACAACGATTGTCGATTACGATCCAAACAACTCATCCTCATGGGAGATTGAGCCTGATGAATACATGGTCATTGCCCGCAACGGCATGAGCACTTCTGTGTTCTACCTTGCCAACTCAAATGACATTGTCACGCTCTATACCGATGCCGGTGCAAACCTCGATCAAGCGACATGGACCTTCTCGAGCAG
>DUIP01000114.1:1856-3219 GCA_013330285.1 Candidatus Poseidoniaceae archaeon | reverse complement strand
TTGCGACAAATACGCCAACACCTGGTGGCATCAACACTGGAAGTGGAACAGGTGGACCAACCCTCGTCCCATCCGACCTTGTGATCAACGAAGTCATGGCTGATGCGTGGCCCTCTTTTGATGGAGACATGTGGCCAGGTGGCGAATGGGTTGAAGTCAAGAACACAGGCAATTCAGACATGGATTTAACAGGATGGAGCATCGAAGACCAAGCTGGTAAAATATTGCCGTTCAACGAATCACACCTCGTTGACGCCACGAGTGCAGGCTACCTCATCGCACCGGGCACGACACGAATCATCGCCGTGAATGGCAATGGTGCAAGCATGCTGAACAATGGTGTGGAGATGCTCAACCTGAAATGGCCGAATGGCAGTATTAGTCAACAAGTCTACTGGACCAACAACCAACCCGGATTTTCACTCGTTGACGATCCTAATTCAGGCTACATGACCTATGCATCTTACCCAACTCCGGGAGCGCCAAATCCTCTACCAATCACTCAGATTGCAACCACAACATCGCCTGTAAGTATGACTGAACTGCTTTCAAACAGTTCGAATGACGGCATGCCCTTCCCTGATGGAGAATGGATTGAACTGTTCAATGATGGAACGAGTGACATCGACCTCACAGGCTGGTCAATCATCGATGGCATGGGCAATATTACCATGATCGATCCGTCGACATTGACGGCAAATGAAACACAAGCAGGCACAACGATTGAAGCTGATTCGCGCCGTATTGTTGAGTTCACAACAGGGACTGAGTTGTGGAATTTCTACAACCACCTCATGCTTGTCGACGACGTTGGAAACATCGTGGACGCTGCTTGGTACACAACAGATTATGGCACGAATGTTTCTCTGATTCCTGCAGAAGACCCTACTGACCCATGGACGCCTGCTCCGTGGATGACGCCAGGCCAACCAGAACCAGGTGCAATCGATAACACTGGAGAAGTCATGTTCTCGGAAATTATGCCTGACGCCGTTGGCAGTGACTCACAACAATGGCCACTTGGCGAATGGCTTGAAATCAAGAACCATGGTGACCAAGCCATCGATGTTGGTGGTTGGAAATTACAGGCAGCAAGCAGAACATTGACGCTGCACCAATACAACATGCCATTGCAATCCACATCAATGATTGCAGCAGGTGGTGTGGCGTTGATCGCCCTGAACGGCACAAGCAGTTTCTACCTCAAACACACCACGCCTGATTCCATTGGTTTGGTCGATGCCACAGGTGCTGTCATCGATACGATCTCGTGGTCTTCTACCGTCGAAGGAGAGTCGCTCGTCGCCCCAAACAGCACCCATGCTGGTGCAGGTCCTGATGGGACAGGTGCGGGCGGAGGGAC
>DUIP01000114.1:0-1466 GCA_013330285.1 Candidatus Poseidoniaceae archaeon | reverse complement strand
TACAGCGGAACTGAAAACGTCAGCGTAACCGAAGTCCTCGCTTATTGCAACGATGATTCAATCGAACCTGTAGAAGATTGGATCGAATTTGAAAACACCGGCGACGAAGTGCTCAACCTCAGCCGATGGCGCATTGACACCATCGACCAAGAACGACGATTTATTCGGGTCGATGCCATGTGGAACTCGACGGAAAACTGGGAGGCAACTCATGTGCAACCTGGGGCTCGTGCTGTCTTCTTGATGGACAAGTCGATTCTTACTGGCTTAGGTGATTCTTTCACTCTTTCGAATCCAGATGGCGTGCCAATCACAACCGTTCAATGGAGCATCGTCAGTGACTGCCAAACGATGATGCCGGGCGAGACACCAGATGCTTCTTGGGTCCACACCATGTGGCCAACACCCGGAAGTGCAGAGCCAGATGCTTCCCAATTCGCTCAACTTGACGAGGTTAAATTTACGCGATTGATGAGCGAGGGCTACACCTCAATCTCCTCGAATACAGAGTTCTTTGAAATCACCAATATGGGTGATAACATCGCCTACCTCAACGGTTGGAGTTTGACCGTCGTCACCTCAGGCGGACCATCCACACACACCTTTGGCGACCTCACCATCCCTGCCATGAGTGCAGTCATTTTCGCGGCAGATCCAAACGGGTTGAGTGTCTACGAAGATGGCACGATCGTTGGCTTCGCTTCCAGTTTCAATGAGGCACCAACCCTGCCTGACGACGGAGCAGCTCTGCACATCATGGACCCTGCTGGCGGTCTTGCTGACACGGTTGTTTACGGGAATGGGCCCGTCGATGTCGATGGATGGAGTGGCATCAGTCTGGTTGAACCGGTCTCAGGAATCAACCTCATCATTTACCATCGTGGCGACGGATGTGGACAACTCGCAGACACCGACCAAGTCGCAGATTGGCATGAACGCTGGGGCCGATTAGGAGGCAGCACCTTCTGTGAAGATCAAGAGTTCTCTGGCGAATCAATTGTCACCCCATTGATTGGGCCAACGCATGGCCTCTTGGATGTGCTCGATTGGATTGAAGAAGCGACAACAAGCCTGCACCTTCACGTCTATCAACTCTCAGAACCGCGACTCGTTCAAGCCATGATTGACGCACAGGAGCGAGGTGTCGATGTCACCGTGGTGCTTGACGCAGGCTCCCAAGGCTTCTGGTCTGACTTCGATATGATGAGCCAATATGGAATGGCAAGTGAACTTGTCAAAGCAGGTGTCACGACCTATTGGTTTGGTGACGGTGGCGTTGAGCCATACGCGTATATTCACAGTAAGGTCGCCGTTCGAGACGGTACAAGCGTTTGGATTTCATCAGGAAATTGGAAGGCACCATCGATGCCAGCACCAGGCGTTCGTGGCAACGTCGATTGGGGCGTCCTCATTGACAATGTTGAGCTTGCTGGCATTGTCTTAGAGCAAATGGCATTCGACGAAGA
>DUIP01000106.1 GCA_013330285.1 Candidatus Poseidoniaceae archaeon | reverse complement strand
CTCCACCTCCAAGTTGAAGGCGTGATTGAGGACTTATTGTTCCAAGAGGAACACACGATGCGTGCTCGAATGGCGAATGGTGTCTGCCTTACATGCACAAGGCGCGCTGGAAATTATTTCGAAGCCACGGTCCAACTGCGTTCAACTGGAAGGCGACTTAGTGAAGATGAGTTCACTGCCCTGAGAGCAACCCTCGACAAAGTTCTGGATGAATTGGCCGATGACCCGATGTTCTTCATCACCTCTGAAGGCCCCGTCACTGGTGGCTATGACATCGTCCTTGGAAGCAAGGGACTTGCCCGTACATGGGGTCGTCATTTGGTCACTGAATATGGAGGTCAAGTTGCAGAGTCAAACACCACGGTTGGGCGAAAGGATGGCATCGATGTCACCCGCTTAACCTTGCTTTATCGCAAACCAGGATACGATATTGGTGATGTTATTCGCTGGCGTGAACGGTTCTGGCGACCTTCAACATGGACCAAAGAAGGTGCCATCATGAGTCGAATCGATCGCCAAGAACGTACTGGAGCGAGTTGGCGAGATCTTGAATCCGCGAATGTGGTGACTCAGATGAAAGAGCACCTCGTTGTTGACCTCATTACGCAAGATGATTCTGTTGGTGAATTCCTCGACCCAAACACATGGCAGATGACTTCAGTTCGATTGCCTTGGGACCACGACAGAAACCGCCCGCTTCGAATCACCAAAGTTGATGGAGAATGGCTTGCCTTACATCATCTAGGCTGCGATGAAGATGGAGGGGATACGAATGAGTAATTCAGAAGAAGGCCCAGGATTGGTTGAACTTGCTAACGCCCTTGATGAGCAGGGCATGATTGGCTACACTCGTGCTTTTGTCGACGACTTCAGAAATGGACTGAACCACATCTCATTTGACCGGTTTGAATGGATGGAGATGTTGGCCAAGAAAAAGTGGTCCGGAGTCTTATGCCTCGGCATGGGCGGTTCTGCCGCCGGTGGTGATTTCCTTTCTGCTTTAGCCTCCTTTCAAGGTAGCAAACCTGTCCATGTGCAGCGCGATTATGCCCTTCCATCGTGGTGGGATTCAACGTGGCTTATCTTGGCCACATCCCACAGTGGGAACACGGAGGAAACCCTAGAAGCGAGTGAAACAGCTCTCAAAGCAGGCGCAACAGTTGTCGCCATTTCGACCGGTGGCATTCTTGCTGGACTCCCAGAGATGTACCCGAATTGCCACTTGATCGCATCGGTAGGTGGTCAGCCGCCACGCAGCGCGTTCGGTCACATCTTCAGCAGGCAACTCGGCCTTCTTCGCCACCTTGGCGTCTTGCCAATGCCTGAGACGGGGGCGGATGATGCGATGTTGGAGCGGTTACAGGCAGCGATGGATGGTTTTGATCTCCTGAAGGACCCTGAAGGCGACATTGCTCAATTAGCGATGTGCATGGTTGACCGTCCGATCGCTTTGCTTGGTCCGACAGAAGTCACCCCAGTCCTCAACCGATTCAAAAATCAACTCAATGAAAACGCCGCCCGTTTTGCCAGAGTTGGTGTTGTCCCTGAAATGAACCACAATGAAAGCGTAGCGTGGGGAGGGATTGGTGAAGACCGCGATGCTTCGGGAATTGAACATGTTCTCTTGTTATTGACATGGAAAGGCATGCATGAGCGCGTTCAACGACGAATGGATTGGATGATTGCCCATGCTGCAACAGATTATGCATGGAAAATCGAAGGGGAAGGTGCAACACTTCTGGAATCGATGCTCCATTTGTGCATCCTTACAGACTGGATTTCATTGGCACTTTCGTTCTTGCATGGAAAGGATCCTGCATCAATCGGCCCGATTTCTGCACTCAAGGCACACTTAGATTCAGTGAATTGATCAGTACAGCGGCCCGAGGATGAGTCGCGGATCTGGGAAGTCATGTAGGGCCTGTTCACGATCGCTTCGCCGTACAACACCAGGGAGATCGGGTTTGGTCGGTTCAATAAGCGAGATTTGGAAATGGACGTGTGGTTCCCACCCCCCATTTTCTGACTTTTCACCCATTCGAGCAAAAACTTGGCCTTTCGAAACAGGCATCCCTGGTTCCAAGCCATCGAGACTGTCGGTTGAAAGATGCCCATAAAGCACCCATATCGGCCTTACAGGGTGATCATTTCGAGGCGTTGGAGGCCATGACAACTGATACTCGACGATGATGGTAGGCCCATAGGAACCATCTTCTTCATTGATGCCAAAGGAGTGGATTCTACCCTCGAAAAAAGAATGAATTTCTGTACCAGCAGGAGCACCAATATCGATCCCAACATGAAGGTCACGCTCACCCCCAAACAACGGAGTGGTGTACATCCCAGGCCGAACCTCATCATACCTCCCAATCTGGTAATCATAAGGACACTCCCAATCCGAGGGGCCCCGTGTGAAGTTGAAGACCCAATACTCCTGTGGCATCAAGACCACTGGAGCAAAGGGTGTTGGTTGACGGCCCATGGGTGTTGGATTGAAGGCTTTCATTTGATTGTTGGCCGAACAATGAAAGCCTCAACCATGATGCTCATGCATGCTCTTGACCGTGTTGCTTCTGCTCGCGGCGAGTTGTTTACCCGGGTATGCCTTGTGCCGGGTCCTTGATGGCAGTGCAGATCGTGTGAGGAAAATATTGCTCACACCTGCGTTAGGCCTGTTGCTTTTGTTCGGGCTTGCTGGAGGATTGCTCTATTCGAATTTGTGGACGTGGGGGTTGATGTCGGCGTGCGTTTTGTTGCTCAATGCGTTCGCACTCGCTCATATTCAACGAAAAGTCACCGACCGAAAAGCGTTGACGCCATGGCAGGCCCTTGAAGCAGCAATGCACGGGGAAATAAGTGCTGGAGAGGAAACAACATTGAGCGAAGAAGCGAATACACAACGCTGGTTTCAATCACATCGCCGACCCTTGCCCTTTGTGATTGGAGCAGTGGTCGCATTGAGTTGCCTCACCCTTCCATTTTTGCAAACCCTTCCATTTGGTGTTGATTGGATTGGTTTTTCGATGCTCTCTGGTCAGATTCACGCCACGGGATCGATGAACTTACCCGGTACGAATGAAGGATTCTGGACCTATCCGCCCGCCTTTCCAGCTCTTGCCGCATGGATTCAGAGCAGCCTCGGATTGTCGTCAGGACAAGCAGTGTTTCATTTAGGCCACTACAGTTTGTTCACACTCATCCTCGGCATTGGTGGGGCGATGGATCGCCAAGGTGCGGGAGCACAAGCCGTCATGGCCATGGGGCTTGGTGCAGGTTTATTCGCCAAAGTCTTTGATTCAGGCTACCCAACTGTTGCAAGCCAATTGGGTTTGGTGGTTGGGCTATTGGTCCTGTTGCGACCTTCATCGACGCGAGGAAAACATCACACACGTGGCTTTATTCTCGCTTTCCTTTGTGTGACATTGATTCATCCAACAGGTGCGATCTATCTTGGCATGCTCATGGCCGCCCACCTTGTCATCGGGTTACGTCTCGATGAAAAATATGGAGCCAATGTTCAGCGATTGCTAGTAACGAGTGCCTTTTTGTTGACCACTGCGGCCGCCATCGCTCTGTTGATTTTGGCCCCTCGGATGCTGGAGGCTTCTGTTTTCGCCGAGTATGGCTGGCAGGGAGGCCGGCCATTGTTGACCTACAACCTCTTGTTATTGATTGGTGGTGCATACGCCGCGTGGCGGTTGCGAACATCGGTCGAGGGGATGCTTTTGGCCACTTGGTTTGCAGGTGTCTGGGTGTTGAGCGGGATTCACCTCGTCGAAGGGCTCGAGCAAATTCCGATTCTATCCTTGCTCTCCTATGTGTTGTACTCCATGGGGTTGCATGCATTCCACGTGCCATTAGCGGTCTTATTTGCCCTGCTTTGGAGCGACAGTACGAATTTGACCTCTGTTGAGCAGAAACGCGGTTTTGTTGGTGTTGGGTGGGATCCACACCTGCACAGGCATGTCGTCACGGGGTTGATGACCGCCGTGATCATCGGTATCTTGGCAGGAAATCTATTGTTGATTCAAGTGAGTGAACATAACGAACTTCGTCCAATCACTGAAGGGGATGTCGCACTGATGGAGGATATTGGGAGGTTACCTTCTGGAAGCATAATTTACTCTGAAAACGCTCAATGGGGTTATGTTTTGGATGCCCCATCTCATGTCCAATTCACAAGCATACCAACGCTTGGTCTCGTGCAATTGGAGGAGTCCATACAGGCTGAAGCAACATCTGCTGTATTTTCTGAACAAGTAGAAAAAATTCAATTGTTAAACATCACGCATGCTGTTTCCTCTCCAATCGGGACCGTTGGATGGTATCTTGGAGCCTCGCCATATTGGACCCTCATAGCGGAACGAGATGGTAGCGCCCTGTGGGCTTTTGATGCAGCAGGCAAGAGCCCCCAGTTTGAATACGCATCTGTGAATCTTGATTCATGCACCGAAGGATGCGATGAGCGAGTTGATCCGTGGCGAGATCATCGTTTCAGAGACCCGATTGGACTCGGTGAAACACGTGCCTTTATCGAAGCGTCACAAGAGAGCACGCTCGAACTCAAGGCCGCCTCAGAACTCAATCTTAACGGGACGGCTTGTGTGATGTTTGAAGCCGTTGGTGACCTTGAAGGATTGACCTTCACCATCAACGAAGATTCAACGATGTCGACCACCCTGCCGATGGTTCATGCTGGATGGCATTCTACGTGCATGGAGACAAATGGAGGAAGTACAAACGAACTCAACCTCGACATTTCATGGTCTGCTGAAGACGACTCGAGCAAGCGTTGGGTGAATCCTTTGGGGATTTCTGGACGAAGTGATGCGCTCCTTGACAGAACTGGCCTACGGCTACATTGGCTGGAATTCAAACAATAACTGCGTATTTTGGCGAAGTGATGAAAACAACAAGGCCCCAGCAATCGCCATGAAGCGCGTGATGGTGTTGCTTCCGACCTTGGATGAGGCGGAGGGAATTGCTGAGGTTGTTCCGCGCATCCCAACGTCAAAACTCAACACAATGGGTTGGCAAACCGAAGCACTTGTGGTCGATGGGGGGAGTGATGACGGGACCATTGCGCTCGCTGAATCATTGGGCTGCTCAACCGTACGTCAGCACGGAAAAGGCAAAGGCGCTGCAATGAGGCATGGATTCTCGCTATTTTTGAAAGGCGATTATGATTGTCTGGTGATGCTTGATGCTGATGGCACCTACCATCCTGAGGAAATACCTCACTTTCTCAAAGCACTCGGAAATTGTGATGTTGTCGTCGGAGACCGGTTGAAAGGCGACATGGATCCCGACGCAATGACGAGAACGAATTACTTCGGAAATCACATACTGACCTGGTGTGCAGTTGCCCTATATGGTGTGCCGATGAATGATTTGTGTTCCGGATATTGGGCCTTCACTCGTCATTCGATTAGCCTCCTAAAATTAAATTCGATGCGGTTTGAGATCGAAGCAGAGATGTACACATCATGTGCCCTCGAAGAATTGGATATAACACATATTCCCATCAGTTACTCAAAGAGGTTGGGTGATGCGAAACTTGGTTCGATCAAGGACGGATGGAACATTCTGAGAAAACTCATGGTTCGCCGAATCTTTAGGGCACCTCCACAGTCGGCCCCAGGTCAAGGAAACCTGAACATTGACTGACCAACAAAACTCAAAACACATTGCAATGAGGCCCATCTCATGCAGCGTCACAACGCCGTCGTCCTCGGGGCATCGGGTTTGGTCGCTCAACGAATGCAACAACGCCTTGCTAACCATCCTTGGTTTCAACTCAAGGCCGTTGTAGGAAGCCAACGTACAGCAGGTCGGACTCTTGACTCAATCGATTGGAAGTTGCCTGAAAAAAAACCAGTGTTGCCGAACTTGACCGTGCTTGATGCTGAGGATGAAAATATCGTTGAACAGCTCAAGGATGCCGGTATCAGTGTGGCTTTCTCATGCATTCCAGCATCCATCGCCGACCCATTGGAACTTGCACTTGCTTCGTCAGGTATTGCCGTATTCTCAAACGCCAGCGCTTTCCGTCGATGCGATGGAATACCTTTGGTCATT
>DUIP01000223.1 GCA_013330285.1 Candidatus Poseidoniaceae archaeon | reverse complement strand
GGTCCATTGCATTCCTGCCATCACTGTTGCAAAGGAACCTGAGCCTCCAGCATCAAGCACTTTCACGCCAACGAGATTCGCTTGTGGTGCCATTCCAATGTGTTCGTAGGTTGGAGCACCTGTGCCTGCCGTGGTACCTGCACAGTGCGAACCGTGGCCTTGATCATCGTATGGGAAGACTTCGGTGCCATTGGTCAGGCTTGGGTTGTTGACAGGATCGTAAAAGCCGATGACCTTCGGATCGTAGGTAGAATTGTCGTCATCCAGATCATCAAGGCTCGCGTGGGCACCATCAATGCCCGTGTCGATGATGGCCACAGTTGCGCCTGCACCGTCATATCCTGTATCAGCCCAAACGGTATCAACACCGTGAAGAACTGCGGCATCACCGTTGTGGATCGAGAGAATCCCATCGAGTTCGAGCATCACAACACCAGGAAGTGACGTGGTTTCGAGAATTTGATCCACATGGATTCGGCCTGCGAGAGCATCGATGTGCTTGAGTGTCCATTGGTGTTCGTAGCCAACTTCACGCTCCAACATAGCGATATCGAACTCATCTGGAGTGTGATCAAAATCAACGATTAAAGGGAGGGTTCCATCTTCATCCAAAAAGATTGGATTGTCCTTGTGCACTTCAACCATATCCCCAATACCATTACCATCTCGGTCGACAGTGGTTTCGACCCACCAGCCCACTGAATCCTCCTCTTGAGAAGATTCAACTTCGACAGGCATGGCCATGGCCATTGCAGGGAAAAGGAATAAACTCAAACAGAGCAACGAAAGGGTGGCTTGGATTTTTGACATATCAACGCCTCGTAGTCACACGAGGAAGGTTCACTTTTTGAACCCATTGAAGGAATGTCCAAATCAAGGTCGGCGGCCTCAAAGCAACTGTATCTAATTGTGCCTGTAAAGATAACAAACGGGTCAAGGCTTTTATCTTCAAAGATTGAATTTATTCCTATATGGCAGCACCACGAAGAAAAGCACCTGCGCTTCAATCGAGAATTCAGAACCCTGGGCTTAACTCAGGTACGTCTTTACTGGCGAATTCACAACCGACTGCTCCACCGATGACCATTTCCAGCCCAGGAGTCCAAATGGATGAGAGTGAACGTTCCCTTGTCCGCTTTTCACAATTGGTCATGCTGGCCATAGCCATCGGTTCAATCTGGGTCTCAATCATCGGTATCGCCTTCAGCGATGATGCGAACAACAGCGATTTTGCCGTCCTTGCCATTGGAGGGTTGCTGTCAGCAAGCCTTGCCATTGGTTGGATCGAAGTTCAAAGCAGGGGCAATGATCACCAATTACGTGACGTTCAAGATTACATGCTGGGCATTGGTTTCTTCTTCGCCACAGTTGGTACCGTATGGGGCGCTCGGTTTGTCATTGGATTGTTTGAAGGTGGCGATTTCTTCGGAAACACTGGTGAGCCTGGTGCGTGGGCGCCCAATGAAAATGGCATTTACGTGCAAACAATAGCCATTCTTGCCATGATGTTGGTGCAATACTTCATTCTACAGCGTTTCAAGGGAGAAACGAAATTTGGTTGGGCTGTCGCATCGTACGCTCCAATGATTATCCTCATGGGGGCAGGAATGAACATATGGCTCAATTGGTCAGACGGTGTCGTCAGCTACGGTATCGGCATATCGACCATTGCTCTAAGCATCGCAGCGATGCAAATGGCTCTGAAATCGAACAATTCAATCAATCTCATCGTTGTCGTCATTGCTTCAGGGATTGCACCAATTCTGTTCGAAGCTGCCCATGATGTCAGCCCAGAACAAGCAGGTGGGGCACTTTCCCTTTTGGTGTTCATCATCGCTGTCCAAGGCTATTACGCATCGAAAGAAGAACTGCGCTCCGATATTATTCAGAGAGCATCCATCATCTTAATTGGAGAAATCATTCTTGCGATGTTATTTGCACGAGGTGGAGATTTAAATCTCGTTCTCGGACCGATTACTTCAGCGTCCCTTGGTGGACTAAGTGACTACTTTTCATTGTCAGCGGTGCTTTGGGTTGCCGTTTTGGTGTTTTACTTCCCTGCCATGCTTCAACAACGATTGCCATGGATTCCGATCGGACTTGCCTTTGCATTGATGGTCATTCCAACCGCAGAATCGACGATTCCTTGGCTGATCACCGTGGCCATCTTACCGTATCTGTTGCTGATTTCGAAGGTCACAAGGCGGTGGGTTGCCAATTCTACATTGGCCATGACTGGCGTTTCATTCCTCCTCGTCGACTTCGTTTCTTCAATGAATGATGTGGCCCAGATTGACACATATGGAACCGTTGGACTTCATCTCATCGTACCAATCGCCCTGATTAGCGTCTCTGAATTGGCTGTGAGGAAATCGAAGATTGATGTGCAAATTCACATGCTTGTCATTGGTTGTATTGCCTTTTCAAGGGCGGTCTTATTTGCAGATGAATGGTACATGCCATGGCTCTTCGTCATCTATCTGTTGTACTTGGCCCGCCGAGGTTTCGATGAGATCGACGAAGATGCGGAATTCAAGGAACGTTGGAACGCAACCATGGCAGCATTGCTTGCAAACATCGTCATGATTGCCCTTGTCGCCTTTGGTCGTTTGGATGTTCCAGAGGTATTGGAGGTTGGTGGATATCGCTTACAGGTCTTTGCAGTTGGTGCTCTTTCCTACGCTCTGCTCCATAGCGCTCGCAACAAAGAATTCGATCTCGGGATGGTGCTTAATTGGCCTGGAAGCGCCATCAGTGGCGTACCAAGATATGACCCCGCAACAAACACCTGGCAACGCGAGCATACAACGATAGAAGATGCAGAAGAGTGGATGATGAAGCATTCATGGAGTCCACTTGCTCGGGTTTCCCTGATCATTCCGTTTATCATGATGACCGCTGGAATATTTATTGCCAATGGCATCGAATCTAAAGAACAAATCGAATCGTTCATTGTCGCCCCTTACGCTATCGCCCTTCTCGCCATTCCAATCGGATGCCTCGTCAAGGAAATTCTTGATTTAGAAACTATTTCTTCAAGAGCCAGATCGAGTGCGATTTGGATCCTGTTTGGGATGGGCCTTGGTCCATCGATGTTCATCAACTTCCTTCGAACCGATATTGAAAGTTGGAATGCTGAAATCTATATTTTACCTGCAGCAGTTCTTCTCGACCTTATCCTTGTATCGGCTCCATTGATTGTCGCGTGGGCCATCGGAAAGCGAGGCATCGACCGTGATGCAATTTCACCCACTGCCGATGCAGCCGCCATGGTTGGACTCATTGCCTTAGCCGCCCTCGATACAACAGGTGGATTGTTGCTTCTACCAATGTTAGGACTTGCGACATTCCAATCTGTTCGCTACCGACATAGCGTCCCTCTCATGATGGCGCCTCTGGTCTTGATCATTAGTCAGAACTTCTGGCTGGATTACCAAGGCCTCGGGTGGAAATTTGTGCAGGTCTTTTCGGAATTCGAACTTGCAGAAAGCAGCTGGGTGTTCGGACTTTCCAAACTAAGTGGAGCACTCATCTGCGTTCAAATGGCTTACATTCTTGCCGCACAATTGCGAAAAGACCACCCCTTGGGAACAAAACCCCTGCCATGGATTGGTGCATGGATTTGGATGGCGGTTGGCCTCGTTGCCATCTTCCCCGACTTGGATTGGTTCCAATGGATGCCATTGGCCTTCACGTTGGGACTCATGTTTAACTCATGGATGAATGGCCAAGTGCAATACTTGCCGTTGCTCACTTTGGCTCAATTCATTTCGCTTCTGTTGGCCTTCAGTTCGGATCCGTTCAACTTTACAGACGCCGACCTATTTTCCTTCAGTGCTTTGACCACTGGTATCACAGCGATGTTATGGTCAACGCTTCATGAAAATGGAATACTTTACTCCAACTTCAAAGAAGATACAGAAAAGGTTGACGCGTTCACTATGAAAGGGCCTGAGAGCCAGGAAGAAAGGGAGGATTTGAACAACCAGTTTGAACTGATCGGATACCTTGGACTGAGTGGAGCATTCAGTGTTCTATGGGGCATAGGCACAATGATTGGTGCATTGATGCTGACTCGGAAAGTGCTCTTGGATGGGCACTATCGCATGCTTGTTCTTGCGCCGCTGGTTCACTGCCTCGCACTTTACAATATGTTGAATGAAATGGATGTCTTAGGTGACAATCTCTTCCCTGCCGTTGGCCTCTTGCTCTTAGTTGAAGGGCTTGGCTTTATCCTCGCTTCGATCAAGAACGATGCAATCTATGACTACGATGGATTCGAATGGAAGAGTGATGAAGACTTCTTTGAATTCCTCGACCAAATCGGACTTGCTGGTGTCGCAAGCACCATCGTTGGAATCTTCATGTTGTTCAGCAACACTGGAATGGATACACTT
>DUIP01000035.1:1731-2884 GCA_013330285.1 Candidatus Poseidoniaceae archaeon | reverse complement strand
TCGATTTTTGCGGCGATGCGCCACCAGCGAGCTCGCCCTTGATCTCGGTGATTTTCAACAAGTCCGAGCGATGCGAGTTTCTTCATATGATGATAGAGATTGTAGCGATCGACTTCAAGTTGAGTTTCGATTTGAACCGTGCTCATTTCCTCAACATGTGAAAGCGCCAAGTAGACCGCACGGCGAGTGGGGTGTGCGAGGGCTGTCGTGACCGGGTCTGCTCGTACTCTGGCCATGTGCTCACCATACGGGAAGAACCCGCTCTATGGTTTGAAGATGCCGCGTGAAAATATGTTCAAGAGGCAAGACGAGCATAAAGCATTTTGAAAGCGGTTTTGGTATCTCGCCACAAGGAGACGAAGATGTTTCTCAACAGCACAATGGCGCCCTGTGTGCCTGCGAGGCGCGCCCCATTGAGAATGACCAAGATGACGGAGGCCTCGTGAATCAAAACGCCAACCCATAACTCATCGTACATTTGTGCGACCACCGCACCGACAAGGGCCAAAGTTATGCCAACAGAGATGACGAGGTTGCTGACTAAGATGGCCTGGGCTCTTCGTGACAAATCAACCAGTTCAGTGAGCATTTGGGGGTCATCACTGGGAACAAGGACGTCCGCTGCTTCGAGATTGACCGTTTCACCGCTGCCAACAGCAACACCAACATCGGCAACTGCAAGGGCTGCAGCATCGTTGAACCCATCACCGACCATCATCGTTACATGAGTTTTGGAACGTTCTCGAACCCAATCCACTTTCTGTTCAGGCGACAGGCCTCCGTGTGCAGCGTTTTCATCGAGGCCAACGCTCTTGGCAAAAGCCTTGACTGCTGATTGATTGTCTCCTGAAAGGATCTCTATCGTAATGTCGCGGCCGATCAGCGAAGGAATCAGATGACGGCTTCCGTCAAGGGTGTCATCGTGAATGAAGGTAAACAGCGCCAAAGCCTTGCCATCCCGTGCCAGCAGACTTGCACCATGGCCGTGTGTTTCTGCAATCGCATAGGCATCCTTGAGTTCTTTTGGAACGGTGATTTTGAGTGTTTTCGCACGATCATACCGGATAAAAGCCACCTCTTTACCGCCAACTTTTCCACGTACACCTGCTTCAATATCTGAGAGGTCATTCACCTTGGTTGGCTCCAAGCCTTC
>DUIP01000035.1:473-1341 GCA_013330285.1 Candidatus Poseidoniaceae archaeon | reverse complement strand
TTCAAGGCCTGCTGCAAGTTTCAGAGCTGAATCTCTCCTGCGGCCTTTTGCGATGACGACTTCGCCAATTCTTGGTTTTCCAGAAGTGAGCGTACCTGTTTTGTCCAAGAGAACGTGATTGACTTTCGAGAGACGTTCAATGACATCTCCACCGCGGGCTATTGCCCCGATGTGAGCCGAACGGGCGAGGGCCGCTGCATGTGGCACTGGGGTTGCCAAAAGCAAAGCGCATGGGCATGCAACAACCCAGAGTAAGAGGACAATTTTCCAATCGTCAGGGAAAATCAACCAATACACTGCATAACTCCCAAAGAGGACGATAGGAACCCAAACAGCAGTAAATCGTTCAATGATGTTCTGCAGGCGTGGTGGTTCTTCACGGAAGGTATGGACCGCGTCGATGAGTCCAGAGAGACGGGTGTCGTCGCCAACTGCTTTGACCTCAATGATCACCGGGCCACGTGCAAGCACGAGACCTGCCTCAATTGAATCTCCTTTCTTAACCTCAACCGGGACCGATTCTCCAGTCAATGGGGCCTTATCGAGCGCTCCGTGACCTTCGACAATAACACCATCTGCAGGAATCAATTCTCCACTCCGGATTTCGAGACGATCGCCGATACGAACCAGTTCGATTGGGACTTCCTCATGGTCTTCTTCTGGTTCCCGAAGGGCACTCGCATCGACTGCCAGCAAGGGTTCTGATATGGCCATGGCAAGTGAAAATGTCCCTTCGGATAGAGCTTCAATCGTCTTTGCTTCCGTGGAACTTTTTGCATGATTAAGACGACGGGCCATGCGTGGTAAACGATCGAGACCCCCTTGCATTGCCTTTCTGGCTTGGAGAAGAGCATCGCCTTCTAAGTGG
>DUIP01000035.1:0-166 GCA_013330285.1 Candidatus Poseidoniaceae archaeon | reverse complement strand
CTTGGAGAAGAGCATCGCCTTCTAGGTGAGCCGTGAAAGCAACCAGAATGGCCACAATGAGGGCTTCTTCCCACATGCCGAGGATCGCTGCACCAATCACAGCAAGGCTGGTTAATACTTGGAAGCCAAGTTGATACTTCAGAATGCTTGCATAGGCTTCCCTAAA
>DUIP01000002.1:6257-6757 GCA_013330285.1 Candidatus Poseidoniaceae archaeon | reverse complement strand
GATGGCACGACGATCGTTGAGGGGAAATTACAAGGCCCCATACAACATGCATTTTGGAATGAAGATGAAAAGGCATGGCGTGTAGCTGGATGGAGGGAGGAATTGCTGCTTTCCACACAGGGTGTGGAACGAATTCACATGGAAGAAATTCCGGTTCACATCATGTGGAAAGACCAAGGTGCAATCCTCTTGTTGAACAATGGTAATTGGATTGATTCTGCATTTGGGCCGATTCAAAACGATTGATGCGGGCAAGGCCCGGACTCAACTCACTCGTTGAGGACAGTGTATCCACATCGGCCGCAGGATTTGCGATCTTTGTGAATGGCCAAGAAAACACCTGGGCCGCATTCGGGGCAGAACTCTGCATTTCGTGTCAAAGTTCCATCTTCATTGACGGTGTACTTGGACCACTTTGCGCCGGGCTTTGGACCGTCACCCATCACTCGTCACCTCCTTCAGATGATTCTTCAGAGGGTTCTTCAGCGGCCTCTTCAGCG
>DUIP01000002.1:3746-5911 GCA_013330285.1 Candidatus Poseidoniaceae archaeon | reverse complement strand
CCTCTTCAGCGGCCTCTTCTGAAGCTTCTTCTGAAGGTTTTGCACTCCAGAACTGTTCGTGTCGCTTGTGAATGTATTCCGGTTCAACGTTCATGGAAGACTCATCGTTGTAGATGAAGGCCATACCTGTGGTCAGAGGTTGTCCAAATCTTGTGTTGCAGTCTTTGACGACAATGCAGTCTGGATTGGATCCCGGTTCAAGGGTCCGAACCAAGTCCATGACTTCCTTTCGAGAAGGTGTGGCCATGCCAAGGTGTTGCCAGCGGAAACTGATTTCCACACGGTTGAGTAGTTTGTTTTCGATTCTGTTTACGATTTCCATCCTGTTCATCTCCTTATCGGTTGCTTACTTTGAGTGCGTATTTGCCGGGTAGTTCAACGCCAAGTCGCTTGGCAATTTCTGAGCGAGCGGGGTTCATGATGATCACATAGCCTTGGTGATCTGTTGAGACTTGTGCCGATGGGTTGCGAGGGCATTGGTCAACGCCATCTTCGAGGACAAGGTGGCATTCAGCGCATGCGAAAGGAATCTTAGCCATACATCATCACCTCAGTCATTATCCTCGTCGAGCCAGTCGTGGCACCCAAGTCCTGGCTGCTTGCTGGTGAGACCAATCTTCGAGCGGCGAGGATCGGAAGTATCCGGTGAGAGCGAAACAATTCGAGCTCGAACTGAATTTCCAACACCAATGCGCTTTCCAGTTTGACGCCCTTCAATCCAGCCCATACCAACGTTGGCATCGACCATGTCTTCCATAATTTGTGACTTGTGGAGGAGTGCTTCCATTGGACCAATTCGAACAAATGCTCCGAACTCATTGACTTCGGAAACTGCGCCTTCTACGACTTCGTAATCTTCCATGCAAAAGAGGACTGCATCAAAGCGAACACGCTGGTAAATTGCACCGTCACCGTGAATGATTCTTCCACGACCGAGAGGTTCGTGGTTTGTCGTGAGAAGGATGAAGCGGTTTTCTTCATCGAAGCGACCCTCGAATGCTGTCATTGACAGACGGTCGATGTGGTCGTTGAGGGATGCGCCTTTGCGCATATACTCTGCAGGAATGCGGATTGTGTCTTCCCGTGATACAATTTTGTACATTTTTTCACCTCTGCGGAAGACCGCTCAGAGATGTGAAGTGAGGAGGAGTGGGGAACCCATTCCGTCCTTCACCGGCGCACGCCTCTGGAGAGAAGTCGACCGTAGTCATTCTCGCCACCGACGGCCTCTATTTAATGCACACGCCTCTTTTCATGGAAGTGGCGATGACAAAAACCCATTTCATCACCTTGTTTTGGTTGTGATTTGAGGGGCTAAGAATCATCAATTTTGGAGGCATACCGCCATAACCCATAACAACCCCCGGAACCTGCTGTACATTCATGACCGGCAAAATGCAGGACGGCGGGCGAAAATTCGCCTCAGCGCTGCTCCCGGTTTTGATGTTCATTCTGGCATCGGTTTCGCCTATGCTAATCGGGGCCCAAAATGGGAATGTGGACTTAGAGGAACCATCGAAGATCATGGCGACAAATTCTGGAGAACCATGGACTGGCCTTGAACAACCATGGGGGCAATTTGCACGGACACCTACCCACAATGCCACCATGCCTTCACATGGTCCGAACGGCGGGCCAGGCACAGGTTCAGTCGAAAACCTCACCGTCCTTGGAACCATCGAAAAACCTGGTGTCAACTGGGAGGCCTTGGATGATGGAAGCGACCTCTATGGATCGATCATTGCTGATTTTTCGAACAGTATCACTGCAACAGAGGCTGCTGTTGAACGATGTGCAGAAGGGGATCTGTTTGCTGTTCTCGTGCACGGAGAGGCATCCAACACCTACCTGAGTTTGGCGGCAGGCGATGACGCAAAAATTGCATGGGAAGTCAACATTGGCCAAACGCGCGATGTTCGATCGACTCCAATTGTGGTCGATGTGGACCAAGATGGGAAGCCCGAGATTCTCCTCGTTTACGATACTGACAATGCATTGAACATCGAATTGTGGTCTCCTGAGTTGGAATGCAGTGAATCCGGATGGCAAAAATCCGGACACGAAAATGAGCAAGTTTGGAGTTATACCGATGTCGACTATCGAATTGGAATCCAAAGCCCACACACACCCACTTCGCAAAGCAACCATCGTTCTGTGACTCAACC
>DUIP01000002.1:2824-3357 GCA_013330285.1 Candidatus Poseidoniaceae archaeon | reverse complement strand
GTTGATGAATCAACCAACGACCCCACAGTACTCTCGTTTGACTTGACCACAAGCGCTCCAACCGAAGCTGAATGGGAAGTAACACTTGACAGGGGAACGCACCCGTCCTCGCCAGCCTGGGCTGCTTTAGACTCGAGCACCACTGCAATTGTTCTAACCACAATTGATTCCAATGGAGGCTCAATGTGGATTTGGCGAATTGATGGGGCATCCGGTTCATTGGATTGGGAACGGGTTGCGATCCAAGGCACCGATTCGGATTCTGATGCACCACGTTTGAGGCTCCCCGGCCCAGTCATCGCTCAACTTGACAATGATGATGCACCTGAAATGATTCTTACCGTCCCAACTGATGCCAATGGACGAACATCTGGCCTTGGGGCACGATACATTGGAATGGAGATGACATCAACAACTGAAATTTTCAATTTCCGAGCACCAAACGGCTACGCTGATGCAGAACCATTGGTGGTTGACACGACAGGGGATGGGCTCCATGATCGCTTGTGCTGGGTGACTTGGTACTCTGAATC
>DUIP01000002.1:0-2429 GCA_013330285.1 Candidatus Poseidoniaceae archaeon | reverse complement strand
CCGCTCAAGGAATGGTCAAGAGACCTCCAGCGAGGGGCAGGCAACGACAACGATGAGATCGCAGTCGCCTCTCCTATGTGGTTAGACATCGATGGCAATGGGGCACCAGAAGTGATTGTACCATTTGGCATGAGGCTCTATGGATTTGACGGTGACACTGGGGCTTCTGCCGACATCAACAATGCTTGGTCATCTCCACTTGCCATGCCACATCGCGTTTGGGCAAGTCCTGCGGCAGCAGATGTCGATGGTGATGGGACGATCGATATTCTCATTGGCGACACGTTGGTCTCTCAATTAGCCACAGATTTAGCACCCTTGGCAGATGGACGCGGGATCAGTTTCAACCCCGCAAGCCCCGACCCTGGTGACCTCGTGACTGTGACTGGGTCGTTTTCCAATGTCGGTACATTGGACAATCAAGAAAATGTTGACGCTGTCCTTCGTATGAATGGAAATGAAATCGCAAGGGAACGTTTTGCTGATGCCGAACCCGTATCGCCAAGTGGTGAAGGTGGACCTCTCACCTTCAGTGCCACCTTCACTGCAGAACTTGGTGAACATGAATTTACGCTCCTCCTCGATGTGAATAACAACCTCACAGAATCAAGGAAAGACAACAACAACGCGACAGTGGACTTGACCATTGTCGACCCATATGTTGCCCGCATCGACCCCCCACTTGATCCAATTCGAATCTCACCGGGAGCTACAGAATCCATCCAAATCGCCCTCACCGCAACCGGTTCAAGGACCTCGGCGTGGACCCTTTCTGTCGATGATGCCTCGCTTCCTGATGGTTGGTCATTCGATGCTGCGGCTGGGGCGGATCTCAACCCAACCCTAACACCAAATGCACCGATCAATGTCATGTTTGACGCGACAATACCGTCCACCGCTCTCGGTGATGAGAATTCCTACGTGGATTTCCTTCTCACATTGGATGAAGACCAGACTGTCAGTTCAACACTACGACTGCCTGTTGAAGTTCTGCGCACACGCGGACTTTCAGTGGTTGGCCCAGATGGATTAGGAGAGACAAATGGCATAGGGCGCCCTAACCACGATGCAAAAGCGTGGCTTGTGGTTGAGAATCTTGGCAATGCTCAAGAAAGCACGACTTCAATCGACTGGACCGCCCCATCATGGGGTGGAACGCCTGCGCTCTATACTGCGGATGGAACCGAAGTCTTCTCCCTGACGCTCGAACCAAATGAGGACATTGAATTATTTGCAACACTTCCGGTACCAACAAATGCTGTTCTCGGATCATCAAGTAGTAGCATGCTCACAGTCTGTATTGGCAGTGGTGAAACGACCTTTTGCCAAGATTTAGATGTGACATTCCATGCGAGTGAACTCTCCACCTCACCCGCGCACATTCGCACCTTACCAAACGCTACGCTGACATGGACGCTTGAAACCACGCTTCCTTCTGATGGCCATCTCGAATGGAACATGGCAGAAGCACAAATGATTCACACCGGATGGGTATGGAGCGCAAGTGCTGGCGCAACGGTGAATGGAACCATGCTTGAACTCCAAGGAGCACCAAACTCTGCAGTTTCTGCAATTCTTGAACTTGAGCTACCAGTCAATGCTGTTCCACAGCGTCATAGTTTCATTGCTGAAGAGTCGACTGAAGCACATTTCGACCTCAATATCACATTGCATGTCCTTCAAATCTTCCGTTCAGCAGCGACAGTGCTTGACCCCACATCGAGCGGTTCCAACTCGCCAGTGAATTTCAAAGTCAACGAAACACAATCTGTGCTGTTGAGGCTTGAAAACCCCGGGAATGGTGAAGACACATTTGTACTCACTGGCCATGTGGTCGCCGATCAGAGTATGACACCACAGCCGGAAGTCGAATTTACAATCTACAATGCTGAAAGAACCCTCGGCCCACTTGCGACAACTATTGCCACGGTCGATGTGGTGCTCGCTGAAGACATTCCAGCACTGAGCCCATTCGAATTGCACTTTACATGGACCTCACAAGGTGAAGGAAATGTTGCTTCGACTGCAATGCTTCATGTCCAAGCTGAACCTGATTACAGATGGCAGGTTGATAACCTTGCATACGGTTCAAGTGACATTTCACCGGGTCAAGACGTCACTGTAGAATTTGAAGTAACCAATATTGGAAACACACCGGACACGCTTACTGTGTCTCCATCATTCCAAGTGGATCATGCGGGTAATGACACATCCACATGGTACAGTGCTACCAACACCAGCGATGAAATACCAGTCAATGGGACACAGGTGATGAGTGTTGAGTTCACAGTTCCTCATGATGCATGGTTCATGACAGCGGCCACACTCACTCTGAATCTCTATTCAGGAAGCACATACGTGAGTAATTCCACCCTGGAATTCTCTGTGATTCACGCTTCAGCTTGGCGATTCAATCTGTCAGATACATC